>DQLO01000227.1 GCA_015660155.1 Verrucomicrobiota bacterium | reverse complement strand
GCGACCTTTTCGAGAAAGCCCCACGGCAAGCCGGTGAGGATTCCGCTGCCATCGCCGGTGTTGGCCTCGCAGCCGCACGCACCGCGATGGTCCATATTTTTGAGCATCTGAATGGCATCGAGCACAATCTGATGGCTCGGCACGCCCTTCACATTCGCCACAAAACCGACGCCACAGCTATCCTTCTCATTGGCGGGATCGTACAGACCCTGCTTTTTGGGAAACCCAAATTGTGGTTTGTTGCTCATCTTTATCAAAATTCATTCCTTGCGCAGCTTGCCCAGCGCAAAAGGCCGGTCACCATAGCGATGAATGGTGTCTTGCGCAAAATCTTTTTTAGGCTTGATTTTCCGTGTGAATTTTCGGTGAACAGATTGTGAACAAATGTTGTGGTCACGGGTTGCATTCCTCGGGGGGCGATGCCACACTCTTTGTAGACCATGCGTGAAGCCCCCCCCAAGGCCGTGGTGTGCGATCTGCCCGCAAAGCAGCGGGAAGCCCTCATTTCACTTTTGGCCGATGACGACAAAGGCGTGTATCGCGCCATTCGGTCGGAAATCCTTTCGCACGGCGTCGGCGTGGTGGCGTGGCTTGAGCCGTACGCGTTGAGCGAGGATCCCGTCTTGCGGCGGCGTACACAGGAAATCATCGCCCATTTTCAACGGCAGGAAACCGACACGGATTTCTCCGCCTTTTGCCTGGACCACGGCGAAGAGCTGGACCTCGAGGAAGGCTTGTGGCAACTGGCGCGCACGCAATATCCGGAAATCAATGTGGCGGCTTACCGCGCCATCCTTGATGATTACGCGCACGACCTGTGCGGCAAGTTGGATTTTGGCGCGGCGCCGGAAGGACTCATCGCGGGCATCAACCAATTTCTCTTTAAGGAACAAGGCTTCACCGGTGATGAGGAAAATTATTACGATCCGGAAAACAGCTACCTCAACCGCGTCATCGATCGCCGCCTCGGCAATCCCATTTCGTTGAGTATGATTTATCTCGGCGTGTGTCGTCGGCTGAAACTGCCCGTCACCGGCATCGGTTTGCCCGGCCACTTCCTGTGCCGGTTTCAGGATCCGCGCCAGGAAATTTACATCGACGCCTTCAACCGCGGCCGCGTGCTCACCAAAGCTGACTGCATGAAATACCTCAAGCAAGCCGGCTACGAATTCCACGAAGCCTTCCTCGTGCCCGCCAGCCCGCGCCGCGTCCTGCTGCGGATGTGCAGCAACCTCCACCAAATCTACCAACGCGAAGGCCAAAAACCCCACGCCTCGCGACTGCAAGGCTACATCGTGGCCCTTTCCAAATAAAACCGCCTATTTTTTAGGCAATATTTTTTATCAATTCCGTTGAAAAAACGGCAGTTTTGGGCTATTTTTATAAACTGTTAAACGAAGTGTGTCTCGATGAATATCTTGATTAACCGGGACGGGCACCATATGGGGCCTTTTACCCACGATCAAGCCTGCCACATGTTGGCCGAGGGCAAACTCCAAGCTTGGGATTTGTGCTGGCAAAATGGCAGTCGCGATTGGATCACGCTCGAGCAAATCCCGGGCGTGTCAGAAAAAACCGACGCCCTCCGCCAACAACGCCGAGCCGAAGCCATTGCCGCCGCCAAAGCCACTGCCGGGGGCGGCCCTGCCCAACCCCATCCCCAGTTCGTCGCCAACGCCGGCGCCGGCAACACCCACACCTTCGATCCCGGACCCGTGCCCAAAAGTGCCCGCAACTGGATGCGCATCGGCGTATGGACCGGCGTTGTCGTCACCCTCATTACTGCGCTTGTGGTTTGGATATTTTTCCTCAATGAAGAAGTGCTTCTCGAAAACATTGAACGCCGTGCAGACAACCTCACTTATGTGCAGGGTGAGTTGGCCCCCTACACTGGGGTCGTCTATAATTATTTTGATGACGAAACCCTGTGGGAAACCGTGAACTACATCGAAGGTCTTCGCGAAGGCGAACGCAAGGTATGGCACATCAACGGCACCGTAGCCCTCAACGAAACCTACCAAAACGGCCACCTCATCATTGCCGCCAGTTTTAATTTTCAAGGAGTCCCTTCTGGAAATTATGAAAGTGGCCGGGGCAAACTCACCCTCTATTTCAACCACTCCGGCACCCGTAACGAGGAACTTGAATACGCGGGTGGCCAAATCTCCAAGCGCACCATTTGGGATCACAATGGCAATCTTATCGCCATGATTCCTCCGGAGCTTCCGCCCAACATGGCCGAATACAAAGGCCCAACTCTACCCGGTGCGACCTTGCCGAGCATCACCGAACCGGTTACGCCCAAACCAATTCCCACTAATGCCATCCCGCCCGTGGCGGCCACCAACACCCCGCCGACCAACACCAACGTGGTGGTGGTAAACCCAAAAATCCCCGACCCCAACAGCCGCGGCCGCCTCACCGAATGGAGATACAGCGTGGACAACCGCGTCACCGCCCGCAACATTCGCAACCGCATCGACCTTCTTTACCTCGGCAAACAGTACACCACCGTCTACGAGTTTTTCGGATGGCCCGATGAAGATCGTGGCGCGGATTGGGTTTACAAGGATTTGACCGTGAAAAACATTACCAGCGGCGGCTACTTCAGCAAGATCACTTTCCGTTATCGCAACGGCACGGTCATCAAAATCATCGCCGAGCCTTAGCCCTTTATTTCAGCTTCAGCAACTCCGCCTCCGTCCAGGGTGCTTCGCGTTTGGCGTTCGCCTCCATCATCCGCTTCACTTGCGCCGCCGTCACCGGATCTGCTCGGTGCTCCCATTCGCGCCGCGTGTACGTCAAAATCGCCGCCACTTGCTCTGGCTGAAATCCCACCAACGCCGGCATGCTCATATTGTATTGCCGCCCGTGCACCGTGATCGGCCCCGTCACTCCATGCAGCACAATGCCAATCGCACGATCCGCCGGCCCCACCAAAAATGGCGAATCCAAAAGCGGCGGTGCCTTGCCCTCCTCGCCCAAGCCATTGGCGTGATGACACGCCCCGCAAGTAGCCGTGTATAAAATTTTCCCAAAATCATATTGGCCCTGCTCCGCCGCCGTGAGCGCGCGCGGCGGCTTGGGCGGACGGGCCGCCTCGCCCCACACCAAAAATTTTCCCAAACGTTCCACGTGCCCGCGCACTGCTTTATCTTCACTCTTCGCCATAGCCGCCATCGCCAGCGGTTGGGATTTGTAGGCCACCGGTTTCAACGCCCGCCCGCGCGGGAATGCCGCCGCCGCCAAGCCCTCCAACACCGCGCGCTGAAAATACGATTTTTGTTTGGCCGCCAATTTCAGCAACCGCTCCAAGCGCACGCCATCGCGTTGCCGTGCGACGCAACCGGCCAATGATTTCAAAATGGCGCGGATGTTTTCATCCTCTTTATTCCAAGCCGCATCGCCCGGCACGCGTTGCAAAAATTCCAACTCCCGCCCCGCCAAACCCGTGATGAGCCCATCGCGAATAATCGCATCGACCGCGTACTTCGCCACAAACGCCCGCAGCATCGGCTCCCCGCCCGGCACCGAAATCACCGGCAAACTCAACGCCACCTGCCGCCGCACATCCAAATTTGTGTCGTTCACAATTTTAGTTAATGGAGTCAGCAACGCAATCCGCGCGTCCGTATCTTTTTCATCACTGCCGAGGTTTGCCGTGAACGCCTCCGCCACGCGCAACGCCGCGATGCGCACGCGCGGATGCCCATCGCCCAGCGCGGCCGCGATGGTTTTGCCATCCAAGCCGCCCGTGCCTTCCAAAATCCAAAGCGCGTGTTGCCGCGCCAAATGGCTTTCGCTGTGCTTGGCCGTCTCGCGCAATTGCGCGGTGGCCTTCGCGTCTGCCCTCTCCACCAACAACCGATGCGCGGTGGAGCGCAGCCAACCATTGTCCGATTCCAAGTGCGCGATGAGTTGGCTGGAATTTTGCCGGGAAATTTTTGGCGAGTGTTTTGGTTTTTTGCCCGTGTGCACCACGCGATAAATTCGGCCCAACCCAATCGGCGCATCGAGTTTGCGCTCGATGATTTGTTTGCGCAGGAACGACGTCACATAATGTTTGTGCTGCAAAATGCCG
>DQLO01000143.1 GCA_015660155.1 Verrucomicrobiota bacterium | reverse complement strand
TTCGTTATGTGGAACAACGCCCCGGCCCCACGCCGGTGGCGCAGATTACTGATGTCCTCGACAAGGTGGCGATCACCTTCAAGGCGCTCGGGCGCGGCAAAGAATCCGGCGTCGGCGCCAAGGACTTGAGCGGGCCGATTGGTATTTTTGGGATGCTCTCCATTCAGGTAAACACCGACCTTCGGCTTGCGTTGAGTTTTTTGGTTTTGCTGAATATCAACCTTGCCATTTTGAATCTGCTTCCGGTGCCGGTGCTCGATGGCGGGCATATTTTATTGTCGCTTGTGGAATGGGTGCGCAAAAAACCAGTCAGCGTACGCGTGCAGGAATATGCCACCACGGTGTTCGCGGTTTTGTTGCTGGGATTTTTTCTGTTTGTCACGCTGGCCGATGTGAAACGGGTGCCGTTGCTGCACGATATTTTTAACCGCGACACGCAAATCGAGCAGTCCACCTCCGGCGATTAAATGGACTACTGCGCCTCACCGTACCGCCACGCGCGCCGGGAAACGCGGCCGGTGACGGTTGGCGAAGTGGTGGTGGGCGGCGGCGAGCCCATCGTTCAACAATCCATGATCACCTGCAGCACGCTGGATACAGATGCGTGCGTGGAGCAGTCGATGGCGTTGGTGGAGGTCGGTTGCCAAATCGTTCGCATCACCGCGCAAACCAAAAAGTACGCCGCCAATCTGGAGCCGATCGTGGCCGGCATTCGCGCGCGCGGATCGAATGTGCCGGTGGTGGCGGATATTCATTTCAAGCCGGACGCTGCGATGGAGGCGGTGAAATGGTGTGAGATGGTGCGCGTCAATCCAGGCAACTACGCCGACTCCAAAAAGTTTGTCACGCGCGAATACACGGATGAACAATATGCTTCGGAACTCGAGCGCATCGAGGAGAAGTTTGCGCCGCTCGTGGAGGAATGTAAATCCCGCGGGCGGGCGTTGCGGATTGGTACCAATCACGGTTCCTTGAGCGATCGGATAATGAACCGCTTCGGCGATACGCCATTGGGGATGGTGGAGAGCGCGCTGGAGTTTGCCCGCATCGCGCGCGATTTGGATTTTCATAATTTCAAATTTTCGATGAAGTCGAGCAATCCGAAGGTGATGATCGAATGCTATCGATTGCTCGCCGCGCGCTTGGCGGAGTTGGGGCCGGATTGGAATTATCCGCTGCACCTTGGCGTCACCGAAGCGGGCGAGGGCGAGGATGGCCGCATCAAGAGCGCGATCGGCATTGGCTCGCTGCTGTGCGATGGGTTGGGCGATACCATTCGCGTTTCACTGACGGAGGATTCGCCGAATGAAATTGCCGTGTGCGCGGATCTCATCGCGCAAATTCCGGAATTGACTTGCGGTGATTCAGACGTGCCCGACGTGCCGGTGGCATTTGACCCTTTTGATTTTTGCAGACGCGCCACGCCGGAAATTGATTTAACCGATGATGTGAAATGCGGTGGCGAACAAACCATCCGCGTGGTGGTCACCGAGGCTGCGTGGGAGAAGCTCGCGCCGCGGATCAAGCCCGGCGCGGATGTGCGGCCGGAGGCGGTTTACGAAGAACTCAACGTGATGGAGGTGGATCCGCGTGAAGAGTTTACAGTGAATTGCGATACGCAGCTCATCACGGTGCGCGATGATGTGGAGTTGCCGACGATCACCGCTTTTCGTTTGTTGGCCGGGCGACTGAAATCGCTGGGCGCACGTAATCCAATTTTGCTGAAAGATTGCCTGAGTTTTGGGGAAGCCGCGTTGGAGCCGAACATCGCGCTGCTGCGCGCGTCGGTCGTGATTGGGTCGTTATTGTGTGATGGAATTGGCGATGCGATTTTGGTTCGTGGCGAATGCGGCGCGGGTCAGTCGTTGCGGTTGGCGTTCAATATTTTGCAGGCGGCGGGTTGCCGATCGTTTAAAACCGATTACGTGGCGTGCCCGAGTTGCGGACGGACGTTGTTTGATTTGCAGGAAGTGACCGCCCGCATCAAGGTGCGTACGGAGCATCTCAAGGGCGTGAAGATTGCGATTATGGGCTGCATCGTCAACGGCCCCGGCGAAATGGCGGATGCGGATTTTGGCTACGTGGGCGGCGCGCCGGGGATGATCAATTTATATGTTGGCCGCGAACCGGTACGTTTCAACATCCCCGAAGCCGAGGCCGTGGAGAGCCTCGTGGATCTTATTCGCGAGCATGATAAATGGGTGGATGCAGTGGCTGTGTAGCGCAGAATTTAATTCTGCACGTTTGCGAAATGCAGGTTGAAAACCTGCGCTACTGAAGTCAAATCCCCAGCGCGGTGTCGCGGCCTTTGGGGATGTTGCCGAGGTTTTGTTGGATGAAGTTGCCGAGGAATTGGCGGGCGGCTTCGGCTTGGGAGCGGGTGGGTTTGAGTTGGGTGATGGTGTCCCAATTAAGAATGGCGAGGTGTTCGAGCAGATCGCGCGTGCCGTCTTTGAGGCGGGTTTCATCAAGGGAAGGCGCGAGGCCGAGTTCGTTAAGTAGTTTAATTTCCACTGCGTAAACGAGGGCTGGGCGTGTGGGATAAGTGTCGAGGTGGTTCAGCAGCGTGGAGAAAATGGCGTGGATGCCGGGCAAAAAATTTTCCGGCTCGGTGGCGTGTTCAATAAAGCGGGTGGCGTAGGCGAGCAATTGCAGTCGCGTGATGTCATCGCGCAGACTGGTGTGGGTGGCTTCAATGTTTACTTCGCGTAAAATATGTAGGTCGGATTTTCGGCTGCGGTGAAAAGAAAATCCGCCTTCAAAGAGCAGATCCAGTTTGCCGCGAAAGGGGCTCTTGGCCCGACGCGCGCCCTTGGCCACGGTGCCGAGGCGGCCGTGCTCGGGAGTGAGCCAATGGACGATGAGGCTTGTCTCGGTCAGGGGCCGGACGCGCAGGATAATGCCGTATGCGTTTTCATCCATGAGCAAGAGCGTCCATCGAAAAATGCCGCGCGAGTTTTTGCAAGAGGCGATTTTCCTCGCGTTTCATTTTGCGGCGGTCGGCAGGTTTTTGGTCATCGTGCCCTTGGAGGTGGAGCACGCCGTGGATGATGTAGCGCGCCAACTCGCGGCCGAGACTGGCGCGGTATTTTTCAGCATGTTTGCTGGCCACGGCAGGACAAATGACCAGCTCGCCGTGGAGCAGGGTGGGGGTGCAGTAATCAAAAGTGATGATGTCCGTGGGGCCTTCGTGTTGGAGATGGGATTCATTGAGTTGGGCCATTCGGGTTTCGTTCACAAACAGGATGGACAAATCGTAAGCTTCAATTTCCAGTAATTCATCCATCAAGAGGCCGGCCGCTTTGCGGGCCTCGCTGGAGGCCAAGGGGTAGCGCCGTTGCAGATTCCGCACGCTGAGTTTTTTCATGATTTGCTACGGCGGGTTTCATAGGCCTCGATGATTTGTTGCACGAGCGGGTGGCGCACCACATCTTTTTTGCTGAATTTTATAACACAAATACCGTTCGCATTTTTGAGGGTGAGGAGCGCTTCAATCAGGCCGGATAACTTTGAAGCGGGGAGATCGATTTGCGTTGGGTCGCCGGTGATCACGGATTTGGAGTGGTAGCCCAATCGCGTGAGGAACATGAACATCTGTTCGTTGGTGGTGTTCTGCGCTTCATCGAGAATCACAAACGCGTTATTGAGCGTGCGGCCGCGCATGTAGGCGAGCGGGGCGATTTCGATGGTCTCGCGTTCCATGTGTTTTTGCACCTCCTCCACGGGCATCATATCGGTGAGCGCATCGTGCAGCGGCCGCAAATAGGGGCTGAGTTTTTCGCGCAAATCGCCGGGGAGAAAGCCGAGCGCTTCGCCGGCTTCCACCGCCGGGCGGGTGAGAATGATGCGCGAGACATCGCCGCGATGGAGCGCGCTTACTGCCATGGCCATGGCGAGATAAGTTTTGCCCGTGCCGGCGGGGCCAATGCCGAAGGTGAGATCGTGAGCGGCGATGGCGTCGAGATAAGTTTTTTGCCCGAGCGTTTTGGGCATCACCTGCGGTTTGCGCGGCGAGGTGGTGATGCGCTGGGCGTGGAGGCTCTTGAGGGCGTCCGCGCCGTTTTCTTTTACGGTTTCGATGGCCTTGAGCAGTTCACGTTGGCGTGGGTGCTGGCCGGAGTTCAATTGTTCGCGTAGGGAATCAAAGGCTTCCTTGGCGAGATTTAGGGAGTCTTCTTCGCCCTCGAGTTTGATCCAGCCATCGCGCGCGGTGGCGTTCACCTCGAGATGTTCCTTCAGGAGCTTCAGGTTGTGCGGGTCGTTGTCGAACAACTGTTGGGCTTGCCGCGCGCTGTCGAAGGTGAGGGTGATGCTGGGCATATTAATTTTGCGCAAGGGCGGCGCGGAGTTTGGCGGCCGTCTCGGCGACGGCCTCGGGGATGACGGCAGTTTGGCCGAGGGCGGGCATGAAGTTGGTGTCACCCTGCCAGCGGGGAACCACGTGCAAATGCAAATGTTCGCGAATGCCCGCCCCAGCGGCTTGGCCGAGGTTGATGCCGATGTTGAAACCGCCGGGATTCATCGTCTCGCGCAGCGCGGCTTGGCACTGGCGGCAGAGTTGCATTAGCTCGAGCAGTTCGTCGTCGGTGAGGTCAGCCAAATCGGGCACCTCACGATAAGGCACAATCAGGAGATGGCCTGCGTTGTAAGGAAAATTATTCATCACGGCAAAACAGGTTTTACCGCGGGCAATCATGTAGTTTTTCTCATCCTGATCGGACTGCGCGATCGCTGTAAAAATGGAGCCGTCGTCGCCTTCGGGGCGCTTGGGGCCGAGGATGTATTCGATGCGCCAAGGTGCGTGCAGTGCTTCCATTGGCGTAAACCTAAGCTGGAGGGGGCGCGTTGTCAAAGAGAAGGGTCATTCGTCGAGCAGGGCGTTGAACTTCACGCGGGTGCGATCGAAGGTGCCGCGAATTTCCGCCAGCAAATCGTTGGCCGGTGCGAGGTCGCCGGCTTTGGCGGTTTCTTCAAGACGCGAAAAGGCATCGGCCAATTGGCGCGCGCCGAGATTGGCGCTGCTTCCCTTAAGCTGGTGGGCAATGCGAGCCATGGTGTCCGCATCTTGCTGGGCGGTGAGCGATTCGATTTGCCCGTCGGTTTCCGAAAGGTACATCGTAACCAGCTCACGAAGCATATCGTTGTTGTCATTGACGCGAAACTGGTCGAGCTGAGTTTGGTCGAGCAGCGCCGCTCCGGGAACGTCCAGCTCCATTCCGGGATCGAGGCCGAGGGATTTATTGAGCGCGCGCTCGAGCTCGTTGAGCTGCACGGGTTTCGAAATAAAATCGTCCATCCCCGCCTCGAGGCATGCGGCACGGTCATCCTCCTGCGTGTTGGCGGTCATGGCGATAATGTAAATGGGTTGTTGCCCAGGATCGGCCTGTTCGCGTTGGCGAATTTGGCGGGTGGCCTCCAAGCCATCCACGTTGGGCATTTGGCAGTCCATCAGGATGATGTCAAAATCGCCAAGGTGGGTGTCCAATACGCCCTGTCCGTCGTCCCGTAAATCAACCTCGTGGCCCAGCTTGTTGAGCTGAAGCGTGGCCACACGTTGATTGATGGGATTGTCTTCCGCCACCAACACGCGGAGCGAACGGTGGCTGGCGGCGTCCCCTCGTTCCACGGATTTGGGCGTGTGTGTTTTGCCGGTAAGGGCATTGAGCAGCACTTGATGCAAGCGCCCGCGGCGCACGGGTTTGAGCAGCGTTCCCGCAATGCCCAGAGTGCGAAGCAGTCCGGGATCCATTTTGTGCCGGCGCGAGGTGAGGAGGATAGTTTTGGCCTCGCGATGTGTTTCATGGGTTTGGATTTCTTGTACGAGATCGAGGCCGTCTTCGTCGTCAAGCGCGAGGTCCACGAGGATGAGGTCAAACCGCGCCTGTTCATTGAGGCGTTGGCGGGCACCTTCGCCGGTGGCGGCAGTGGTAAGATCCATTTTCCAGGCGTTCGCGAATTGAGCGATAGCCTCGCGGGCAAAATCGTTAGGGGCCACCACGAGTATTTTTTTATCAATAAGCTCATCGTCCGCCGGCGGCGGTTCCGGGGTGAAGTTTTCCAACTGCACCGTGAAGTGAAAGGTGGAGCCTTCTCCCGGTACACTTTCGAGCCACATATGGCCGCCCATCATCTCAGTGAGCTGGCGCGAAATGGAAAGGCCGAGGCCGGTGCCGCCGTAACGGCGGTTGGTGGAGCCGTCGGCTTGGCGGAAAGCGTCAAAGATTTTTTCCTGTTGTTCAGGTGTGATGCCGAGGCCGGTATCGCGAATAGAGAATTGCAACTCGATGCCGCTATCGGTTTCCTGATTTCGGCTGACCGAGACCTGCACTTCGCCTTGCTCGGTAAACTTCACGGCATTGTTTACAAGATTGAGCAGCACCTGCCGAAGGCGCCCGGCGTCGCCGCGATAACGCCCTTCGCATTCAGCAGGCACGTTGGCGTTGAGTTCGATTTGGTTGGCTTCCGCGCGCAGGGCATGGAGTTCCACCGCTTCCTCCAAGACTTTGCGCAGTGAAAATTCTGCCTTTTCCAGCTCAAGCCGCCCGGCCTCGATCTTCGAGAGATCCAGAATATCATTGAGAATATCCAGCAACGCATCGGCGCTAGTACGGACAGTTTGGGCGTATTCCCGCTGGTCTTCTGAGAGCTCTGAGGAGAGCAGTAAATCAATCATCCCGATGATGCCATTCATTGGCGTGCGAATTTCATGGCTCATCACGGCGAGAAATTGTGCCTTCACCTGGGCGGCCTCCACCGCCAAATCCCGCGCGCGGGCACTTTCTTCCTCGGCCAGCTTCAGCGCGGTGATGTCACGCGAAATTCCAATGATGCCGGTAATCATGCCCGAGCGGTTTCGGAAAGGCACCTTGGTGACCGAAGCCCAAATGGTACGGCCTTCCTCGCTGGTTTGTTGCTCGACTTTGTTGACGATTGCCTTGCCGGTGAGGATGACGCGTTGTTCGTCCTCATGGAATTCGCGCGCCTGATTTTCCGGATGGAAATTGTAATCCGTTTTGCCAATAATTTCATCGGCTGAATTAAGACTCAGTCGCCGGGCGAGCGCGGAGCTGCCCTTGATGAAACGCGATTCGGTGTCCTTGATGTAAATTCTGTCCGGAACATTTTCCAGAAGCGCATTGAGCAGGTCGCGTTCATAGGCTAATTGCTCCTCCATGAAGTGCCGTTCGGTGACATCCCAAAACATACACTGCAGGCCCGTGACTTCGCCCGCCTCATTGTGGAGCGGCC
This sequence comes from Verrucomicrobiota bacterium, assembly GCA_015660155.1. Taxonomy (GTDB): domain Bacteria; phylum Verrucomicrobiota; class Verrucomicrobiia; order Limisphaerales; family UBA1100; genus JACNJL01. The sequence continues at coordinate 4,298 of DQLO01000143.1, read as the reverse complement.
TTTTGATCACCTCCACGTGCAGCTCCGTGCCGTCAGGTTGCGTGTGGATTTCAGTGGTGGCGTAGGTTTGGTCATTCTCCATCACGCGCTGATCATCGCGCCGATATTTATCCGCCTGATCTTTTGGGAATAAATCATGATCAGTCTTGCCGATGATCTCATCAAGGGGTCGGTCATTAAGTTTGCAAAAACGTTGATTGGCAAAAGTGAACCGACCCTCGCTGTCTTTGCGCAGAATATTTTGTGGAATAATTTCCACCAACGAATGGTAAAGCAATTCCGAGGTGCGCAGGGCCTGCTCGGCATTTTTCTGTTCGGTGATGTCCACCACCGTGCCCTCAAAATAAAGCAATTCGTCCGCCTTGTTGCGCACGGCACGGACATTTTCAGAAATCCAAATTAATTCTCCATCCTGGCGGCGCACCGGCGATTGGAAATCGTGGAGGACGTCATGCGTATTCATGCGCCTCACAAATTCCGTTCTACGTTCCGGGTCGAGATAAAGCTGGCCGGAAATATCATTCAAATTCGCCATCAAATCATCCGGAGATTCAAACCCGTAAATTTTCGCAAGCATCGGGTTGGCGGATATGAAGCGTCCTTCTTCCGTCGTTTGAAAAATGCCCTCCTGCACGTTCTCGAAAATGCTGCGGTATTTTTCCTCAGCCATTTCCACGCCCAATTCTTGAATGAGTAATTCCGCGTTTTCTGTCTCCAAAGCGGCCACGCGGTGCCGGAGGTTCAATCGCGCCGCGGCTTGGCTGGCGAGCAGTTGCAATTGGCGAATCTGCGTGTCGGAAAGATCGAGTGACTCCGCTCCCTCCACCGCGAGTGTGCCCACGGCATGACCATTCACGCGGATCGGAAAACCCGCATAAAATCCCGGGAAGTTTTCCGGCGCAATCAGAGGGGCCTCGGCCATGATGGCTTGGGCGCAGGGCGACTCGGCTCGGGGCGTCTCCTCAATTTCGCAACCCCAACAGGCGATGGGCTGAACCGTTTCCTTGGCCACCATCGCAATCCACGCCTTGGGTGTATTGGCGATGTGTGCGGCCAACTCCACCAAGTCATCCCACGTGGTCTCTGGTTGGCTGGTTTGCGTGAATTTTAAGCCGCGCAACAGTTTGAGTCGCGCGGCTTCATCCTCGGGCACGGGAAATGGATTTGGATCGGCCACCGGTCTGCCTTCAATTTTGCATCGGGGCGGCGGCAAGGCAAGCGCCGACTTTGATTCTCTCATGTGAATAAGTCGGGCGCTCTCTCTCTTGACTAAATTGGGTGGCATTTCTAGATTCCCCTTTGTGCCGGTGGCACTCAGGAGGCGTTATGAATATCAAAAAAATTATTGCCACGGTTGTGGTTGGATTCGTGGGGGTTACTCAAACCGGTTGCTTGGTTGCGGCCGCCATCGGCGCGGGCGCCGGCGCGGTGATGTACACCAAGGGGGATCTCGAAGTGACTTCGACCAAGTCTTTTGATGAGGTTTACGCCGCCGTGGAACAGACCTGCAAGGAACTGAATTTCGAAGTCCAGAAAAATGAGAAGAAAGCTTTCACTGGCAGAATTACCGCCCGCAGCGATTTTGGGAACGTCACCTTTGATGTGAAAAGTGAGTCCACGGTGTTGACGTCACTCTCCATTCGCGTGGGAATCTTTGGGGATCGTGAAGCCTCGGAATTGATTTACGCCAAGCTTAAGCCCAAGCTTTAGGCGAGCTGCCCGCAAAGGTAATCGAGATACTCATTCAGCCGCTTTTTCAGTTCCGTGCGCGGAACAATCGAGTCGATCAACCCGCGTTCCATCAAAAACTCCGCCGTTTGGAAGCCCTCGGGCAGTTCGCTTTGCGTGGTGTCTTTAATCACGCGCGGCCCGGCAAAACCAATCATCGCTTTGGGCTCGGAGATAATCAGATCGCCCAAGCTCGCGAAGCTCGCCATCACGCCCGCGGTGGTGGGGTGGGTAAGCACGCTGATGTACGGCAGCTTTTGCCGCCCATGATACGCAATGGCCGCGCTGGTTTTGGCCAGTTGCATGAGGCTGAACATGCCTTCGTACATTCGCGCGCCGCCGCTGCTGGAAATAATTATCGCGGGCAATCGTCGTTCCGTGGCGGCTTCCAGGATGCGTGTAATTTTTTCACCCACCACCGAGCCCATGGAACCGCCAAGGAAATTAAAATCCATCACCGCCATCCCCACTTCGTGGCTACCGATGCGGCCGATGCCGGTGATCACGGCATCCTTGAGTCCGGTTTTTTCGCGGTGTTTCACCAGCTTGTCGGCGTAGGCGGCGGTGCCGGTAAATTCCAGCGTGTCGACGCTCATCATATCCGCGTCAAATTCCTCAAATGAATCCGGCTCCGTCAACGAGGCGATGCGCTCATAAGCAGTGGTGGGAAAGTGGTGGGTGCAATGCGGGCAGACCTTTTCGTTTTCCGCCAACTCCTTGTCGAAAATCATCTCATCGCACTCGGGGCATTTCGTCCACAAGCCCTGCGGGATTTCGCGCTTGCGAGTGGTGCCGGAGCTCACCGGTTTCTTTTCAATTGCCGGCTCTTGCTCCATGGGTGGAGGAGTCACCGCCGGTTCAACTGTTTCGAGTCCGAGAGTTTTTTTGGGTTGTTTAGCCATAATCCGGCACTGCCGCCGTCCGGGGAGTATGTTGGCCAAACCCGCCTCCGCCTCAAGTCAAAACTAAACCGGCATGCCGCGCGCGAGGGTCAAGACATTCACAGTTTGCACTCCCGCCCGCCGGAGCGCCGCCGCACAGGCGCTCGCTGTGGCGCCGGTGGTCATCACGTCGTCCACTAATAATACGCGCGAAAAGGTCATGCGCTCCGAGGCTTCAAACGCGTTACGCATATTCGACATGCGCTCTTTGCGTGAGAGGTTTGTTTGGGTTTCTGTGAATTTGACGCGCCTTAACCACCGCGATTCCATCGGTAAATTGAGGTGTTCGGCCACCCCCTTAGCTAATCGCTCAGCTTGGTTGAAGCCGCGATCACGTTCTTTCAGCGGATGCAGCGGAACGGGAACCACGCATTGTGAGTTCTCCAAAAACAGTCTTCCACAGCCAAACAGCCATTGGATCATCAGAGGTTCAAAAAATTCGTGACGGTTATATTTGTATCGATGAATCACTTCCCGCACCAACCCGCGCGCGGACATCATGGAGCGGGCGCTCTCAAATTGCCAATCTGCCTCGTGGCAATTTTTGCAGGTGACCGCATCCCCCGCCGCACCCTCGAAAGGCAATCCGCATTGCTCGCACCAAGGCGGTGTGGATTTGAAAATGTTTGACCGACATGTTCGGCAGGCAAAGCCGTCAACCGCCCCGGCCCATGTTTCACCGCACACTTGGCAGACCTCCGGAAAGGCAAGCCCCTTCAACGGCTCAGTCAGGTTGAGAGGGCTCTTCATTGCTTCGGACAATAAACCAAAGCATCAGCGCCAGCAAGGGCGTGGCCGCCCAGCCATCGCTGATTTGTCCGTTGCCCCAAAATACCGATGCGGTGTCCGCAGTTGATTGCGTCAAGAATCCATTGGTCTTCAGGCAAAAAATCCAGCCCGCATGCACGCCGATTGAACAATAAAGGTTTCCCGTGCGCTGCCAAAGCGCGCAAAGGATAATTCCCGCCAGCGTGAGGTTGATAAATTTCGCCGCCGAATACGGGTCGTTTGCAAAATCGTGAACCATCGCCGGCAACGCTGAGAAGCCGGAAGTCCAAGTGATCGTTTCCACATCCGGCTTTTGATCCAAAAAATGCATTGCCGCAAAAAAGAGCGAACCCGCCAGCGCCGCCCAACGCCACGGCAAATCCCGCCGCAACAAACCAAAGAGCACGCCGCGAAAAAGCGTTTCCTCAATCAACGCCACCAAGACTCCGGCCAACAAGGCATTGGCGAGATGGCGCGCCCATTCCGCAAGCGCAGGCGTGGGGAGCATTTCCCTCGCGCCGCTCAGGAGGGGCAAGGCGGCCGCAGCCGTCAGCGAGGCCAGCCCGAGCAGTAAGCCTTTGGCCAGCCACGGCAGGTTTTGGCCGGGACGTGCCCAACCAATTTCTGACCACGATTTGATGCTGGAGAATCGGCACAATAATCCCAACCCAAGCAGGGCCAGCCCCAGCAGGCAGCGGTTGAAGTAACGATGAAAATCGTCGTGCTCGTTCAGGAATGACAGAAATGCCCAGTCCGCAAATACCGATTTCCACGCCAATGGCGAAAGCAGTGCTGCGCCCAAAAACACGCAGGCAACGTAAATCAGGATGGCAACTGTATGTCGCAAGTGCCGGAGTACAG
>DQLO01000416.1 GCA_015660155.1 Verrucomicrobiota bacterium | reverse complement strand
TCCATCAAGCCTGTGGAAATCGCGGGAGGCGGGTTGATGGATCTCGCCAAGCTGGAGCTGCGCCCGGTGGTGGGCGCGGGAGTGATTCAACGCGATCGTGAATGGGAATTTTTCTTCGACCCCGTGGAGTTGCGTTTCGCGCGCTTGCAGGTCGATGAATACCTTGGCGACTCGGTAGCGATCAATCACGTGGAAATTCGCAGCACTGAACAGACCTTCATTCCCACCAAGGTCGACGTTAGCACACTGGCGCAAAACGCTTCGCTGGAAATTGCCGGCGGCGATGTGGTGACCGCCAGTTACACCGACGAAATCGCCGTGGCCACGCAGGGCGGCAGCCGGCTGCTCACGCAGCAGTTGAAGGCGACCTACAACGACGCGCGCGTGGTGCCCATTGGGTTTAACTTCAGTCGCAACGGCGCGGGCACGGTGCAGCAAACACGAAAGGAATTGCTGCGCATCGATCCGGGCGACCGCATTACTTTTGAAGTAGTGGATTACGACATGGACCAAACCGACGAACGCGACACGGTGCCGGTTGAAGTGTGGTTGAATGGCGCAAAATGGAAGGACTTGATTGCCACGGAGACGGAGGAGTACTCCGGCATTTTCCGCGTGGAGGTGGACACTGCCGCTGCGGCCGCCGAGGGCAAGCTGGTGATTCAAAAAGGCGACCGCGTCTTTTGCCGCTATGCTGATTTACAAAACACCTTTCCCGGTCACTCAGTGGATCGCGAGGGCGTGGTGTTCGCCAATGAGCCGACCGAAGGCGTCATCCGGCTGATCGGCACGCGTCGCACACAGCCGCCTGCTGACAGCGAGGCTCCGTCACGCCCAATTTATTTACCCACACCGGAGCATGTCGCCGAGCCGGTGGACGTGAATTTTTTCGTGCCACTCACTGTGGAGGTGATCGATCCCGACGCCGCCAAGGACAGCTTGAGCACCGTGAACGTTTTGCTGAATGCCGGCACGACCAACGCGGTGGAGGTCACCTGCGTGTTGTCAACTCAGTTTGGCGACTTCAGCGATCTCGATCCCGGCGCGGCCCATCCTGCGCTGCGGATGGGGCGGTTTGTGGGGCAGGTGAAAATGCAGCTTGGCGGCGAAGGCAGCCCAATGAAACTGCCGCGCGCGTTGGGTGCCAACGCCGGGGTGATTGGCCGCGCGCGCCCCGCCGGTGCGGCGGAGGATGCGGGAGATGACAACTTGCTCGACACTGTGCTCAATGTGAATGGCCAGGCCGTTTTGCAGGCGACCTATCAGGATGTGGTGCGGCCGAATAACACCCCCACCGAGTTGGCGCATGAAGCGCGGCTGAGCACCGATGGGGCGGTGGAGATTACCGATGACGGTTACGACAAAGCCACCGAGCTGCTTCATGTGGGCGAAAAATTATTTGTGCGGGTGCAGGATCCCGACCTCGATATTACCGACGAACGCGACACGGCTACAGTGATTATTTCGAGTGAGAGCGGCGAAAAGGAATCCGTGAAGCTGCAGGAAACCCTCAGCCACAGTGGTGTGTTTACAGGCTCGTTTGAACTCAAGGCGCACGAGAAACCGACCGCTGCGAACTTCAGCGACATCGACAAGGAAATCGAATGCTTCTTCGGCGACAAACTCACCGCCGCCTACACCGACACCGGCGCCGGCGTGGAGGCAGGCGAGGCTGCGCTGAGCCTCGAGGTACCCGTGGCGATTGGCACCGACGGCATTGTGACGGCATTCAGCAAAATTTTCGGCAACCAACAACTCGCCGTGCAAACGCAGTTTCACATTGCCGAGAGTTACTTTGAGTTGTTCAAAAACAATCTCAAGCTCGAGCGCCCGGAGGAAAGCGATAAAGCGCTCAAGGCCGGACGGCGGGTGTTAATGGAAATCATGGTGGATTATCCAAACCCAAAATATCTCCCGCGCATTGCGTATTTGAGCGGTCAATTCTCGCAGGAACTCAAGGATTGGAATGAGGCGGCCAACAGCTATGTGCTCATTGTGCGACAGCACCCCAACCACACGCTCGCTGCTGACGCGCAGTACAAGCTCGCCCAATGCTACGAGGAAGCCGAGGATTTTGATCGCGCATTGGAGGAATATGTCACACTCGCGGCCACCTATCCGAAGAGCCCGCTGATTCCCAACGTGATGATTCGCATCAACGAATATTTTTATAAACGCGAAAACTTCACGATCGCAGCGAAAGTGGCGGAGAAATTCATGGACCGCTTCGGCGACCATGCCTTTGCGCCCAAGATGTGTTTTCGCTGGGGCCAATGCTATTACAAGAACGAGGCCTTCGCCAAGGCGGGCGGGGTGTTTGATTTGTTCGTGAAAAAATTCCCGGACGACGGTCTCAGTGCCCAGTCGATTTTCTGGGCCGGTGAAAGCTATCGCAGCGCGAACAATGTGCCCTTTGCCTTCCGCCGCTACAATCGCTGCCGCTGGGATTTTCCCGAAAGCGAGGCGGCCAAATACGCGCGCGGTCGGCTGGCCTTGCCGGAAATGCTCGCCCAATTCGAAGCCGAAGCCAATTCCATCGACAACGATAATTGAAGACGCGCGCAGCTTTCCATATTTAGTTTTTGAATCAATCCCATGCGAACACTCTTTGCCCAAGCCACCACCGTCGCCGGCACCAATGCCCCCTCAACCGAGCCTGCGCCGCCTTCCGAAATCCCAGAGGCAACTGATCCCGTCACCGAGGCGGCGGCGGAGCCCTCTTGGATTTCTGACCTGTTCGATTCCGGCGCCATTGGGCTCCTGTTGGATGGCGGGTTTTTTATGTGGCCGATTCTGATCATGGCCATCCTCGCGCTGGCGGTCATTATCGAACGTTGGCGCAGTCTTAAAATGCTCGATACGGACAACGAATCCCTCCGCCAAGCAGTGCTGGACGATCTCACGAACGACCGCATCGAGGATGCGCTGAAACGCTGCGATCGCGAGCGCGGTCCCGTGGCCGCTATCCTCGCCAATGGGTTGCGCAAATATTTCGTGCTCAGCCGGTTGAATTACGACCCCGCGCGGTTGGAAGAACAAGTGGTCAAAAGCATGGAGGGCTACGGCGTGCATATCGTGGCGGCGTTGGAGCGGCATTTGCCGGTGCTCGCCATCGTTTCCAGCGTGGCGCCGATGCTGGGATTTTTGGGGACAGTGCAGGGTATGATTGTGGCGTTCCACAATATCGTGGAGATGGATCAATCCGGCGGCGGCAACATCATTCAAGCCGCCGCCGCGGGCATCGAGGTGGCGCTGCTCACTACGTGCTTCGGGCTGATCGTCGGCATTCCGGCGTTCATAGCGTTCAATTATTTTTCCAGCGTTATCAATTCCTTCGTGCTCGAGGTGGAGGAGAGCGCCGCCGAATTAATGGAAGCGGTGACCTTGCAGCTTACGCTTAGTGAGGGAGACAAATCAGGCAAATGAATTTGAAGCGCACAAAACTCCTGGTGGAACCGCCCGCGACCGCGACGAGTGACATCGCGTTTATTCTCATCGTGTTCTTCCTCATCTGCGCCTCGGTGGAGCCGGACAAGGGCCGCGCGCAGGTGCTGCCCCGCAGCGAGCCGGAAAAGGAAAAGGACAAACAAAGCCAGACCATTGAGGTCGAACTCACGCGCACCGCGGTTATCCTCAATGGCAACCCGCTGACCGCCGAACGGTTTGCCCGCGCCATCGCCCTCAAGCTGGCGGACAAGACGCGTGATGAGGATAAAATTGTGGCCGTGAAGAGCCGCAAGGAAGTGCCGTACAGCCATTGGATGCAGGTCACGGGCATCATCGAGGATGCCGGCGGCGTCATCACGCTGCAGATTGAAGAGGAACAAACGGTGACAGTGCAATGATTGTCAAACGCCGACAAATGGACGCAACCATTCCCGCCATGGCGATGGGCGACATTGCGTTTTTGTTGCTGATTTTTTTCGTCATCCTTGCCCGCGCGCGAGACGACAGCCATTTACAATGGAAACCCGCGCCCGGTCAGGAACTCACGCGGCCCCAAACCATGAACGCCAGCGTGGTCATCGACAAATACAACGTCACCCACCTCAACGGCCGCGAGATTCCCACAGTCATCTTGGGCGAGGCCCTGAAAAAATTGCTGGGCGAGAACCCCGCCGGTCGTCGAACGGTGATGTTTAAAGTGCATCACGAGGTGACCGCAGTATATTTTGAACCCGTCATTGAAGCCATTAGCGAGGCCGGCGGCGAGCTGCATCATATTTTGAAAGAGGAGAAAAAAACGCGATGAACATTTATGTGGTAATCGAAGGCGAACAACGCGGTCCGTTGAGCAGCGATGAAGTGCGCGAGTTGTTGGAGTCCGGCAAGTTGAGTCCGGACGATCCCGCGTTGCTTGAGGGCGAAAAGCAATGGAGCACGGTCGACCGCTTGGCGCGCCTGCCCGCAAAGGGCGCGGTGGCTTCCGAGCCGCGAGGCGCGGGAGTGCAGCCGATGGCGAGCATGTCGCGCGATTTCAAAAACATCAAACGCAACAGCGCCTCCACGGCCGATGAGCTGCGTGGGTTCATGCGCGAGATGCGCGG
>DQLO01000274.1 GCA_015660155.1 Verrucomicrobiota bacterium | reverse complement strand
GTGATGAGAAAATCAATTTTCTTGAGCCCCGCCTGTTTCGTGGCCACGGCGTGAATGCGGCCGGCATCGCGGGTGCCGGGGTTGCCGCTGTCGATGAGAATGGATTGCCCGGCCGGCGTGACGATGAGCGTTGCCGCACCGCCTTCCACATCCACCCAATACACCTCCAGCGTTTTCTCCGCCTGCCCGGAAATGGCCAAACCCAATCCAGCCACAAGAGCCAATAGCGTGCGTTTCATGGCGGGCATCATTCACATTGGGGGCAAAATTGCAATGGGATTGAACCCCGGAGGAATTCAATTTGCGATTTGGTGGAATTGGAATCCCCTTGGGCTTTGAAGATTCCACAGAGCGTCCGGGGTAAAAAATGTCCTATAAAAGACTGGCTACATTTTCAGTAATCGGGCAGAATTTCCGCATACAAATGAACACGATACTCAAACTCATTCCCATCACCTTCGTTGCCGCCGGTTTATTCCTCGGCTGCGGAGAAGCCCACGACCACGAACACACTGACGGAGACGGCCACGATCACGATGGCCATGGCCACGACCACGGCGACGGGGGCGGCAATGAAAATGTCGCAGCCACGGATGATTATCCGATGACCACCTGTTTGGTGGAGGATTCGAAACTCGACAGCATGGGCGAGCCTTTTGTGCATGTGCACGAGGGAATCACAGTCAAATTTTGCTGTGAAGGTTGCTTGAAAGACTTCAACAAAGATCCTGCGAAATACCTCGCCAAGTTGGAAGCCGCCAGGAAGGCTGGGCCTGCCGAGGGAACAGCTCCAAAAGAAGAAATAGTTCCTGAAGAAACCGGCCCCGACAAAGAAGGCGAAAAGAAATAATCGCCACGAGGCTCGGTGAAGCCGGGCGCGGGCGTTAGCGTCGAAAGACCGATGCGGCCCATCATCTTCATTTGCGCTCTGCTGCCCGTCCTCGCCGGATGGGCGGCGGAGTCTTTGTCTCAGCGGATCGATAAGCTCATCGCCGCCAAGGCGGGTCGGCAGCCATTGGCGGAACCGGCTTCGGATTCGGAATTCCTGCGGCGTGTGTATCTTGATTTCACCGGCCAAATTCCCACGGCCGAAGGCGCGCGGAAATTTCTCGCCAACCCATCCGCCGACAAGCGCGCCAAGTTAATTGACCAACTTTTCGCCGACGCGCGCTGGGCGGAGACGATGGCCGATCGGTTCCACGTGCTGCTGATGGAACGCCGCGGCGAAGAGGAGGAATGGCGCAAGTGGCTGGTCGCTTCGTTCAAAGCCAATAAACCGTGGGACGCGATGGCGCGCGAAATGCTCGCGCCCGAGGGCACGGATGCGGCCAAGGCGGGCGCGTGGTTTTTCATCACCAAACGGCTGGAGAAGTACGGCCAAAACCCCACCGACCACCCCGGCCTCACGCGTGATGTGGGGCGGATGTTTATGGGGGTGGACCTTCAGTGCGCGCAATGTCACCGCCATCTTACGGTGAAGGATTACAAGCAGCTCGACTTTCAGGGCTTGTACGCGGCGTACTCGAATCTGCGTCTGCAAAATCCAAACGACACGATCAAGGTAAAGTGGGCGATGGAAAGTCTGTTAAAAAAAGAGATGGAATTTGGTTCAGTTTTTAGTGAGACCAAAAAAACCACCGGCCCGCGCGTGCCCTTTGGCGTGCCGATCACAATTCCGGAATTCAAAAAAGGCGAGGAATGGGCGGTGAAGCCCGACAAGAAAAAAGGCGTGAGCGGCCGATTGAAGTTTAGCCCGCTTCGGGAAATCGCCACGCGGATGGCCACGCCGGAGAATCCCTACTTCGCCCGTAACATCGCCAACCGCGCGTGGTTTTTGATGATGGGTCGCGGGCTCATCGAGCCGCTGGATTTGACGCACACGAAGAATCCGCCATCGCATCCGGAGTTGCTCGACCTGTTGGCCAAGGAATTGGTGGCGCACAAGTTTGATTTGAAATGGCTCTTCCGCGAACTGGCGCGTACGCAAACTTACCAACGCAGCAGCGTGCTGCCCAAGGGCGGCGCTCCGGAGCACCTGTTTGCGTCCGCCAAGGAACGCCCCATCGCCGCCGAGCCGTTGCTGCGCAGCGTATTGCTGGCCACCGGCGAACGGGATCGCGTTACTAAACTGGACGAAGAGGACGCGCATTCGTTGAAAAGTTTTGGCGACCTTTTTCAAGGCGCCTTCGCCAACGCGCCGCGCGAGCCGGAACTGGCCGTGACCCCCACGCTCAAGGCCGCATTATTTCTCCGCAACAACGAGGCACTGCTGTGGCTCGTGCAACGCCGCGAGGGAAACTTGGTGGATCGGTTGATCAAACTAAAGGAGCCCGCGAAGATTGCCAATGAAGCTTTCCTCACCCTCCTCGCGCGCAATCCCAGCGACGCCGAGCGCGCGATGGTGAAATCGTTTTTGCAAAAACAACCCACACTGCAAAATGCCGTGGGCGATTTGGTGTGGGCGCTGTTGTCATCCACGGAATTTTTTGTGAACCACTGATGAATCCACTTTGCAAACCCAACGAGCACGCGCTTTCCCGCCGGCAATGGCTGGGCGGCATGGGCGGCGCGGCGGCGGCGGGTGCGCTGGGCGGATTGGTTTCGCCCGCAGTGGGCGAAGTGCTCAAGCAAAAGGAAAAGCAGGTGCTCTTTATTTGGCTCGATGGCGGAATGAGTCAGCTCGAGAGTTGGGATCCAAAGCCGAACACGCAGTTTGGCGGGCCGTTCCGCAGCATTCCCACCAAGCTGCCGGGCATTCACGTGAGCGAGCTGATGCCGCGCATGGCCAAGAAGATGGATAAAATCTGCCTCGTGCGCGCCATGCGCACGCAGGATAATTCGCACTCCGCCGGCGTGCCGCGCATCCAACGCGGCGACCCCAAAAATCGCGGCGTGATTTATCCGTACTTCGGCTCCGCCGTTGCTCAGCTGATGGGCCCCACCGCGAGCGGGTTGCCGCCGTATGTGTGGGTGAAGCCCGGCAGTGGCGGGTTCAAGCCCACCGACGCCGGATTTCTTGGCCCCAAGTATGGCGCGCTGGCGTTTGGTGATGGCCAGCCGCCGCCGAATTTTTTGCGGCCCGCCACCCTCTCGCCCGAGCAGGACACCGCCCGCAATGAACTGCGCCGCGCATTCAATTTCAACTACGCTCAGCCGCGCCGCAAAGCCAACAACGAGGCCAACACGTACGTGTTCGACACCGCCGAAATCTTGCTTAAGCGCCGAGAGATTTTTGATACCAGCAAATATCCGCAAAAAGAAAAGGATCGCTACGGCAATCATCTGCTCGGCCAACACATGCTCATCGGCCGCAAACTGCTTGAGGCGGGCTGTCGGTTTGTGAAGGTCAACAGCTACGGCTGGGACACGCACGGCGATCATTTCAACGGCACGGTGAGTCTCGTGAATCGTTTCGACCAAGCCTTCGCCGCCGTGCTGGAGGACCTCGAGGCCACCGGCCAGCTCGACCATACGCTGGTCATCGCCATGAGCGAGTTCGGCCGCACGCCGCGCATCAACGGCCACGCCGGGCGCGATCATTGGCCCGAGGCATGGACCATCGCGCTGGCCGGTTGCGGCATCAACGCGGGCGCGGTCATCGGCGCTACCAACGCCCAAGGCACATTTGTCAAAGGCGACGAATACGATATCGGTCATATGTTCCACACGTGGTTCCGCGCGCTGGGCATCAACCCCGATGCGGTGGAATTCGACAACGGCGGCCAACCCCTGCCCATTGCCCACGACGACATGGGCGTCATCCCCGGAGTCCTCGCGTGATGGCTGATCCCAAGAAAGAACCGAAGCAGTTGCAGGTTTTGGAATCGGAACGCCAACTGCTTTGCACGCGCTTCAGCCCCGACGGCACCCACCTCATCGCCGGCGGTATGGACGCCCAAGTGCACCGCTGGCATCGCGCCGAGGTGGCGCCGGAAAAGGAAGGCGACGAAAAGAAAATCGAATGGCAACCGCTGCCAAACCTCGCCGGCCATCACGCGTGGGTGGGCGCGATGGGATTTCATCCCAAGGCCAAACACATTTTCACCGGCGATAGCTGGGGCCAATTGCGTTGCACCGATTACGAAGGCCAAAAGCTCAAGGTGCATTGGAGTCAAAAAACCGCCCACGACGGCTGGCTGCGGCAGATCGCCGTAAGCAAAAAGCACCTCGCGACCGTCGGCCGCGATGGCGCGGTGTGGCTGTGGAGCCACGCCGGCAAACGCATCGCCGAATGGAAAGGCGCGGAAGAAATTTTTGCCGTGACCTTTCAGCCCGATGGCCAACGCGTGGTGTTCGGCGACGCCAAGGGCGTGGTGCGCGTTTGGAATTTTACCACAAAAATAATCGAGCGCGAATTTACGCTGAACGAATTTTACAAACTCGCCCGCATTCAGGACGTGTGCGGCCTTACGCGGCTCGTGTTTCTCGAGGACGGCAAAACGCTGTTGGCCGTCGGCTGCGCCCCCACCGATGGCGGCACCATGCAGGGCATCCCCACGCTCGATTGGCTCGACTACGCCACCGGCAAGTCAACCCAACGCTACCAGTTCGGCGTGGAAAACGACGCCTTCATCACCGACGTCGCGTGGCATCCAAAAGGCTACCTCCTCTGCGCCACCAGCGGCGTCACCGGCCGCGGCACCACCTTCTTCATTCGGCCCGGCGAAAAGGAGCCGTTTTATTCCAGCACAAAAATCGCCAACATCCACGCCCTCGCGCTGCATCCGGATCATCAACACTTCACCCTCACTAGCACCAGCCGAGGCAGCAACGGCAACGGCCGCCGCCTCGACAAAGAAGGCAACTACAGCGGCAATACCTCCCCGGTGCATGTGTTCGAGTTGCCGGCTTAATTCAAAAACCGAAAATCCAAGCTGGCATAAAGGCCGTGGAGGATTTGGGGCCATGCCTTGGTTGGGTCTTTTTCGTTGGCAAGGAAAGTCAAAATGATTTCGCGTTCGCGGGCGGTGGGGTTGCGGCCGAGGGTTCGGCGGTAGGCTTGGCGGATGCGTACGG
>DQLO01000386.1 GCA_015660155.1 Verrucomicrobiota bacterium | reverse complement strand
CTCACATCGGATTCCTCGCTGGTGAGAGCGAGGTAGGTTTCCTCCAGCGCCACCTTGCCGCGGCCGCTGATGGCGTGCAGTTCTTCCTTGGTGCCTAGGGCGACGAGCTTGCCCATGTGAATGATGCCGATGCGGTCGGCCACTTCCTCCGCCACACTGATTTGGTGCGTGGAGAGAAACACCGTCATCCCCTCGGCGGCGCGTTCTTTCAAAACCTCTTTCAAAATATATTGGTGATGCGGGTCGAGCCCCACCATCGGTTCATCGAGCACAAACACTTCCGGCGCGTGCATGAGCGCCGAGACAATCGCGATGCGCTGGCGCGTGCCGTGGCTGAGGCTTTCGATGCTCTTTTGCAAATACGGCTCGAGATTAAAACGCGGGATGAGTTCGCGGCAGCGTTCCTGAATTTGGTCTTCGTCCATGTGAAAAAGCTGACCGGTGAAGCGCAGGAATTCCCACGGGGTAAGCTTGTCGTACAGGAAAGGAAAATCCGGAACGTATGCAAGATGCCGGCGGACGGCGATGGGATCGGATTGCACATCGATGCCGCACACGCGCACCGTGCCGGAGTTGGGCTTGATGAGGCCCACGAGCATTTTGATGGTGGTGGTTTTGCCGGCGGCATTGGGGCCGAGTACGGCGACGAATTCGCCTTTGCCCACCGTGAGGCTCAGGCCATCCACGGCGGTGAGGTCGCCGAAATTTTTTACCAGATTTTCAAGTTCGATCATTGGGTGCGACGGCGGGCGATGCCGTAATAATGGGTATTGCGTAGCTCGTAGCCCTGCGGCAGCCGCACGAGCAGGATTTCGCCGGTGGGGTTGATGTACACGCTGGCGGGCCAACCTTTGAGGGGTTCGAAATCCACGCGATACACTTTGATGTCCGACCGCACGCCGGGGAGGCGATCGAGGTGCGCCTTGCGGGGGAGCTCGAAACTGAAGTTCAGTTGCGTGCTGAAGTTAGCTTCGTCGAGCAATTTGTTGATGGCAAACATTGTGGTAGTCGTGGTGAGCTTGCCCGTGCCGCGCAGTGCGAGGAGTGCTCTGGAAAATTTCTTTGGTTCGCGCATATCCTCCAACGGCATCTGAATTTTATTGGTGTAATTGTGAAGTTCAAGGCCGAGATTGAGCACTTGATTGCTGGCCGTGGCGAGTGCGCTGAGGTGCAGATCCAAATTGCTTTGGTCATCGAGCTTGCGAAAATCGATCCGCACCGTTTGCCATTTCGAGGCGGCGTCCAGCGTCAACTCGAGATTAAACCGCACTTGACCCTGGCCCGCATCGAGGAAAAACACACCGCTGTCCATCGCCAATTCGTAGCCATCGATTTGTGTGATTTGGCCTTCCACCTTGGAGGTGGTTTTGGCCATCAATTTGGGTTCCCAATCGAGGCCGCCCAATAACCGGCCCGAGGGAGCGTGCACAATTTGCAGATGCGAATCATCCGGCGCGCGCCGCACTTTGTCCCACACCGTGGAAATCCCCACCGCCGCGCCGAGCTTTTGGCCGGCGTATTCCACGCGCCAAAGTTGCCAGGTCATGAACAACCAAAAACAACCCAGTGTGACAAGAATGAGGCGCTGCATAAGAGCTAGTTGCGCGGTGGGATTTTCAGTTCATCGCCAATCTGCATCCGCGCCGGCTTGAGGCCGGGATTGGCCGCGAGCAGTCGGGCCACGGATACGTCGTAGCGGCGCGCGATGTTGGTCGGGTTGTCGCCGCGCTTCACGGTGTGCGTGCGGGTTGCCGTGGGGCGTGGCGGATTGGGCACCGTACTCCCTCCGGGAATTGGCCGGGGCGGCAGCGTGGCGGTGGTGTTGGTAAGCGGCACTGGATTAGGCGTGATGCCCTTGGAAAGCAACTGATGCTTGAGCGCCGCGTTTTCCGCCGCCAACCGGTCGAGCTGCCGGCGCAGGGCTAGGATGGATTGGTTGGGCTGCGATTGCGGGTTGCCGAGGATTTCGCCCGCGAGATCACTCTTCAAACCTTCGATTTGCCCCAGCACATCTTTTTTATTTGCCGCCTCCGGCTTGAGCGTGATGAATCGTTGCAGATGAAAAATTGATGCCGCCGGATCATTCTTGCGCGAAAGAAACAGCACGCCCAGTTCGTAATGCGCCGCCGCTGAGCGCGGGTTGGCCTCCAGTGCTTTATAAAAAGAACGCTCCGCGCCGTCGTAATCCTGCTGCGTCACCAGCCGCCGACCCGCCAGAAAATGCGGCTCGCGATCTTCCGCCGTGGTGCTGCCCTCCCCACTACCGCCGCAGCCGGTCAGTACAACTGCCATCCAAACCATTGCCCAAAATTTCACGCGCCCAACCTAACCGAACCCGCTCGCGCTGGCAATGCTGGCAAATGGGCTGTCAGGCCCCATCATCACCGTCTTCGTCATCCTGAAATGGATTGGCCTCTTCCGGTTCGGAGAATTCGCTTTCGTCACCGGCGGCATTCGTTTCTTCCTCCTCGCCATCAAATGGATTGGGTTCGATCGCTTCAATGCGCGGCAGGAAGAATGGCGCGAAAAATAAATATGCCCACGCCACCAACGCCGCCAATGGCACCAGCACCAGCAACCCCATCCACGGCAGCAACCCCAGCGCGTAGCACAGCACGCCCACCGCCAACAACAGCGCCGACGGCAATTGCGCCGCGGCCGCGAGTCGCCAGCCTTGGGTATAGTTGCATTGGCGGTCCACGTAAAATGCCACCGCGCGCGCCACCACGCCGCCCGCCGCGCCCAGCGCCAGCCAGCCCAACCACACCAGCGCGCCCGCCGCCGCGCCCAGCGCCAACAACAGGAACGGCCGCCGCGCGCCCCACCACGGCGCAAGTTCCTCGCGCAACAAGGGCAAATCGCCCGGCGCGTAATTCAATTCAAAATAGCCGAACACCGAACCGAGCAGCCAATCCTCGCGGCGCAGTTCCACCTGTACATCGGCCAGTTGACCTTGCCGCGCGGTGCCGGCGGGATCCACGATGAGGCAGAAATAATTGTTGCGGCCCAGCTCCACCGGTTTTTCATCGGGCCACACGAGCGTGCCATTGCGCCAGCCGGTTTCGGCGGGGAGTTGTGCCATTGCGGAATCCACCACCGGCGCCCAATGGCGGGCGAGCACGAGCAGCACCGCGCCGCCCAGCGCGAGGGCCATCAGAAATTGCCAGCCGAGCAAACGTCCCCAGCCGGTTTCGGCAAAGGACGCCACGCCGCTGAAGGTGACGGGAAAGCCTTTGGGGGGCGAAGGCGGTTCGGGCGGAGATTCCAGCTCGGGCTGGGGCTCGGTTGTGTCCGGCGAAGTTTCCTCCGGCGGTTCGCCATTGGGCGGGGCCGGTTCCATAAATTTAATTCTGTTCGCCCGCGTTGGCGCCACCGTTTTGGTTTTGCGGCATCACCACCAACGGCAGCGGATAGCGCAGCTTCAGCACGTCGTCGACGGTCACCTCCACGTAATATACGCCGGCTTCGGTGAACTCCACGCCTTGAAACATATGCACGTTCGTGCGCACCACGCCGGGGTTTTCCATCGTAAACGCCAGCGCATTTTCGCGCACCACGGTGGATTGATCGGGCGCGAGCAGCTTCACCACTTCGTTGAATTCGCCCACACCGGCGGTCCAGCGGTTGAAGCACGCCAGCTTGTTTGCCGCCACGGGCACCTGCGGCACCACGATTTGGTTCAGCACGCCGATCAGGAAAATGTTGCCATTAGCTTCCTGTCGGACGTCCTCGCACATTAGCGAGCATTGGAGGTCGGGGAGAATTCTTACGTCGGTCATTTTAAAAAGTTAAATGGATTCAAGCTCGAGCCCAACCGCGCGTGCGGCGGCCCGGGCGGTGTTGCGCATCAGCAACGCGATGGTCATTGGCCCCACGCCGCCGGGGTTAGGCGTGATGAGTCCGGCGATCGGCTGCACGGCGTCGAAGTCCACATCGCCCACCAGCCGCGTGCCGTTCTTGGCTTCGGGATCGGCAATGCGGTTTACGCCCACGTCGATCACCGTGGCGCCGGGCTTCACCATATCCGCTTTCACAAATTCCGCCACGCCGATGGCGGCGATCAATATATCCGCGCGGCGGCAATGATCGGCAAGGTTGGCCGTGCGCGAGTGGCATAGTGTGACGGTGGCGTTGGCGTGCGCGGCTTTTTGGCAAAGGATGGCGGCCATCGGTTTGCCGACGATATTGCCGCGGCCGAGGATGACGACTTCCGCGCTTTGGATGGGCACGCCGCTGCGGATGAGCAGCTCGTGCACGCCGGCGGGGGTGCAGGGCACAAACCCATCGGGATCGCCGAGCAACAGTTTGCCGACGTTGACGGGATGAAATCCATCGACGTCTTTATTGGGCGACACCGCGGCGAAGATGGTGGCTTCGTTAATGGACGCGGGCAGCGGCGCTTGCACGAGGATGCCGTGCACGGTGGGGTTGGCGTTCAGCTCGCTGATGAGCTTGAGCAATTCCTTTTCCGAAGTGTCCTCCGGCAGCACGTGGGTGGTGGACTGGATGCCGAGGCGGGCGCAGGTTTTTTCCTTCATGCCCACGTACACGCGCGAGGCGGGATCCTCGCCCACGCGCACAAAGACGAGACCCGGCGGCGTGCCCTGCTCACTCAGGGCTTCAATATGCCGCCGGGTTTCCCCGTGTATTTGCTCGGCGATGGCGCGGCCATCAATCCGGTTTTCAATAGCGTCGATGGCGTCGGTGCCCACGTTACTTGTCGGTGTCGTCAGTGGTTTTGAGGGACTTGATGATGAGCACCGGCGTGTGCTGATTGCGTGCGTCCATCGCTTCCTGTCCGCTGACGAGGATGCGGCGGCCGAGGAGTTTTTCCATTTGCTTCTCCAACGCCGGATGTTTGGTGATGAGGAAGTTAATCGTCTTGCCGCTCTCGAGATGCTCGAGCACGTAGCGCGAAGGGGCGCTCAAACTCAGCGTGCGATGCACGATGCCTTCGCGGGTGACGATGCGAATCGGCGCGCCATTTTTGTCCACCGCCGGTTTGCTGGGCGGGGGCAGGTTCGGGTTGGCCTTGGCCACTTGCACCGGCTTGACAGGCGCGATGGGTTTAACAATCGCCGGCGCGGTTGGCTTGGGCGGTTTGGGGACGATGGCCACGCCACCGGGGGTAGCGCCGCCACCGGGTTTGCCGAAGGTTTTGGGATCAATCGTGATGGTGGTCTCCGCGGGCACAGCCGGTGTGGCTCCGGGAACTGCGGGGGTAATGGTGCCGGGTTGCACGGGCACGATCGGCAGCACTCCGGGCTGCAAGGGCAGGATGATGGGCGGTTGGGGTTGGAGCGGCTGAACAATGGGCGAGGGCTGTGCTCCGATGGGGTTGGCCACAGCGCCGTTGGCGCGTTTCACGAATTGCGAGGCCACGTACACGGAGCAGTTGCCCGGCGCAAAGATTTCCAGCCACTTGCCTTTTTGCGCGCCGGTGAGGGCCACGTCGGTGCCTTGAGTTAACCGGCCGAGGACGGGGAATGCATCGCCCGCGCCGCCGCGCACGTTGAGCCGGTTGGGCTTCACGCTGGCGTAGGTGTGCGGCGAGGGTTTGCCGTCGTTGCCCACGATGTTCACGATGCGTTGGTTGTGGAGAAACTGGTGATGCACCCACAAGCCGGCATCGAGCGGCACTTGCACGCGATACCATTTGCGCGGCTCACCGGCTTTGGGTGTGGCGAGGGTGATTTCTTCAAGGAGATTCACCGGTTCATTTTGGCCAAACCGAAACACCAACTGGCTGTGCACCGTGGCCTTGCCGCGCGCGCTGACGCGGGTGCCGGTGATGACGCCCAACCCAATGGAAGGCGATTGCGCGGGGAGATTCAATTGAATCAGCGCCGGGGCGACAGGCGACAACGGGAGTAATTCGCCGAGTGGCTCCACTGTGGGCGGCACCACGGGGGGCGTGATGGCGGGCGGCACCAGCGGCACTGCGGGTGCGGCGGGCACTGCCGGGGTGACGGTGGGCGGGATAATTTCCGGTGTGGGCGCGGGCACGGCCGGTGTGGGGATCGGCTGCGCGGGCGGTTCGGGCTGGCGCGTGGGGGGCGCGCCCGGTCCGGTCGGGATGGGCGGCGCGGTTTGCGCGATGAGTAGGGTGGTGGCCGCGAGTGTGAGCGCGGGGATTAAGATACGGGACGGGGTAGTTTTCATCAGTTCCTCAACAAGGTTTGGATTTCAGTTTCTGTTAGTGTTCGCCATTTGCCCGGAGGCAACTCGCCTAATTTTATTTTTCCTATTTGCACCCGGGTCAGCCGGATGACTTTCAGTTCTTGTGTCGCAAACAGTCGGCGCACCTCGCGGTTTTTGCCTTCGGTGAGCTCCACCCGCACGATGCTGCGCGTGCGGTTGCTACTCACCAAAGTCGCCTTGCGGGCCCGCAACAAATCGCCCGCGTGCTCCACGCCGGCGGTGAATTGCGCCAGCGCCGTTTGGGGCACTTTGCCTTTCACCTCCACCATGTAGACCTTGGGCACGTTGTACCGCGGATGAGTCATCCGCAGTGCGAACTCGCCGTCGTTTGTGGCAAAGATCAATCCTTCACTGTCGCGGTCCAGTCGGCCCACGGGTTTCAGGTCCCAGTCCGGCGGCAACAGGTCGCCCAACAGGGCCCGCCCGCGCTCGTCTTTCCGGGTACACAAAACCCCTTTGGGTTTATGCACCGCCACATAGCGATGACTCAACGGTTGGATGGGTTTGCCGGAAACAGTCACCACGTCTTTCGCGGGATCCACTTGGGTTCCCAGCCGTGTGACCAGCCGACCGTTCACCTCCACGCGCCCAGCCAGAATGATCTCTTCGCTGGCACGCCGCGAAGCGATCCCGGCTTGGGCCAAGAATTTTTGCAGGCGCACCATCAACTGTTTTCATCCGGGCACAGAACACATGTTCGGTGTCCAACCGGGAAACAGATGCACCTCCGGGCGAAGGCCCGTGACATCGAAGCGATAAAACGTACGGCCGCTATTCGGAGGGCTTCGTCTTGCGAAGTCCCACCACGCGGTCGCCCTCTTTCCACTGGCCGCGCTCCTTGAGCAGTGCCACGCGCTCAAAGCGCTTCAGCACGTTGCGCTTGGCGCCCAGTGTATTCGAAGATCGTAAACTGCGATGTCGTGACATAAATCTGTTTCCTTTGTCACCCCGCCTAACCAGTTCGTAGCGCCTTTTTCAAAACACCAGTCCTTGGCACGGGCGAGGCACTCTTTATAGTTGATACCTCTCGCCAACGGCAAAAGTTAGTTACTAACACTGCTAACACCTGTTAACAACTGAATTTTTCAAAAAAATGCGCCAACTCCCCGCGCATTGCTTTTTCCTGCAAATTCCCCTAGTTTTCTGCCACGCCATCGCGCGTCATAGCAATGGAAACCCTGCTCATCGCCCTGCTCGCCGGCCTCGGATTCATCGTCGCCTACCATACTTATGGACGGTGGCTCGGCCAAAAAATCTTCCGCCTTTCCGCCAGCGCCGTCTGTCCCAGCGAAAAACTCGAGGACGGCGTCGACTATGTGCCCACCAAAAAGTCCATTGTCTTTGGCCATCACTTCACCTCCATCGCCGGCACCGGCCCCATCGTCGGCCCCGCCATTGCCATTATGTGGGGATGGGTTCCGGCGTTGTTGTGGGTCGTCCTCGGTTCCATTTTCATTGGTGCCGTGCACGACTTTGGCGCGCTCGTTGTCAGCCTTCGCAACAACGGCCAAACCGTTGGCGAAATTGCCGGACGCCTTCTTAACAAACGCGTGCGTCTGCTTTTCCTTTTTGTTTTGTTTATGGCGCTCACCGTGGTGCTTGCGATTTTCGGGCTCGTCATCGCCGCCGTGTTCAAGGAATACCCCGCCGCGATTTTTCCGTGCATCGTGCAAATCCCAATCGCCATCATCATCGGCACGCTTTTGCATCGCAAAGGTTTCGGATTATTTTTGCCTTCACTCATCGCGTTGGCGGTGATGTATCTCACTGTCATTTATGGCAACACCGGCGCGCTCGGAAACTTCAACGCCGCGCTCGCCGCGTGGCCCTTGTGGCAATGGGTGCTCGTGCTGCTTGGCTATTCGTACGTCGCCTCCGTGCTGCCGGTTTGGACGCTTCTGCAACCGCGCGATTACATCAACTCACTTCAATTAATTTCCGCGCTGGCGCTCATCGTGGTTGGTCTTGGCGTGGCGGCGTTCTTTGGCTACACGCCAACCGGCGGCGAAAAACAAACGCTCAGCATGGTCGCACCGATGTGGGATTTCAGCCCGAAGAATGCGCCCTTAATTTTTCCGTTCCTTTTTATCACCATCGCGTGCGGCGCGATTAGTGGATTTCATTGCCTCGTTTCCAGCGGCACCAGCAGCAAACAACTCAAGAACGAAGAGGACGCCCGCTTTGTCGGTTACGGCAGCATGCTCACCGAAGGCTTTCTCGCCACGCTCGTCATCCTCGCCTGCGGCGCGGGGCTCGGCCTCGGGATGATGCATGAGGGCACGATGCTCACCGGCACCGCCGCGTGGACCGCGCAGTACGGCGACTGGCTTGCCGCCGGTGCATTGGCCGCGAAGGTCGGCGCGTTCGTGCAAGGCTCGGCGAATTTCTTGCAAGCGCTCGGCATCGCACCCGCCGTGGCCGTTGCGCTAATGGGCGTGCTCGTCGCCTCCTTCGCCGGCACCACGCTCGATACCGCCTGTCGTTTGCAACGCTACGTCGTGCAGGAACTCGCCGCCACGCTCGGCGGAAAAGTGGGCGAATCAAAAACTCCACCGATCGCGCCGCTCGCTTGGTTGCAAAACAAACACGGTGCCACAATCTTCGCCATCGTCATCGCCGGCGCCATGGCCGCCGTCCCGCCTGCGGGCAATGCGTGGAGCCTCGCCAACGCCGGCAAAGGCGGGCTGCTCCTTTGGCCGCTCTTTGGCGCGACCAATCAATTGCTCGCCGGCTTGTCATTTCTCGTCATCACATTTTATTTATGGCGCCGCGGCCGCGCGATTTGGTTCATCGTCATCCCGATGATCTTCATGCTCATCATGCCCGTGTGGGCGATGACCTATCAACTTTGGGAAGCGCCCGGTTGGTTGTTAACCGCGCGGGAAGGAATCCCCGATCACAAACCCAACTACCTTCTGGGCAGTATCGGCCTTGCGACGATCGCGCTGGAAATCTGGATGATCGTCGAGGCCGTCAAAATTTTCCCGAAGGCAAAGGGCGTGTTGGAGGAGAATGCGTTGGATCAACAATCGGAATCTGCTTCGGCCAAGGCGTAGCATGGCAGCGCAACGCATCGGTCTCTTTGGCGGTTCATTCGACCCCGTGCATCTCGGGCACACGATGGTGGCGCGGGCGGCGTTGGCGGAGGTGGGGCTGGATCGGCTTTTTATTATCCCTGCCGCGCAATCGCCTTTTAAACCGGAGCAAACGCCCGCGCCGGCAGAGGATCGGTTGGCGTGGTTGCGGTTGGCGTTTGCGGATGAACCGCGTTGCGAAATTGATGCGCAGGAAATTGAGCGCGCGGGGGTTTCGTACACCATCGATACGGTGCGCGATTATGCGGGGCGGTTTCCGGAAGCGGAGTTGTTTTATTTGATTGGCGCGGATCATGTGCCCACGCTGCCGGAATGGCGCGAAGCGGCGGCGCTTGCGGACGCGGCCACTTTTGTGGTAGTGCCCCGTTCCGACGGGAGTGGCGAAACGGAAATGGAATTCCCCGAGCCTTTCCGTGGCACGATGTTGCGCGGGGAACCGATGGCGATTTCCGCCAGCGATTTGCGCGAACGCCTGCGCGCGGGGGAATCAATTGAAAATTTTGTTCCGCCGCAGGTTGCGGCTGCGCTGAAAGTAAAGCATAGTTATTAAGACAAATATGGAAGGACAAGCATTAGCTCTGGCGTGCCGCGAATACGCCGACGATAAAAAGGCAGGGAATCTGCTCGTGCTCGACGTGCGTGAGGTGTCGACGATCACGGATTATTTCGTAATCGCCACCGGCAACAGCGAACCACACGTGCGCGCCATTTGGACGGATATCGCCGGCCGCCTCCAAAAGGAGCACGCCGTGCGCCCGCCCAATCCCGAAGGGGATCGGAAAAATCAATGGGTCGTGCTCGATTATTACGACGTGATCGTGCACGTGATGCTCGAATCCGTCCGCGATCAATACGACCTCGAAGGGCTGTGGAACGACGGCGGCGTGGTTGAACCGACGGAAGTGTAGCTCGGGCCGGTGGCCCGGGTGGTTTTCAAATATCGGGAGTGCGACCCGGGCCACCGGCCCGGGCTACATTGGGTCACTTTTCACTTTCATCCCCACCGCGGCTTTCCACGCGAGCACGAGTTGGGCGACTAATCCGAATAGCACCACCAAATTTCCCACTTGCGAAATGCCGTGCAGCGGGCCGAAGGATTTGTTGGCGTAGGCGGTTTCTTCGGGAGTCGTTCCGATTTTGAAATAATCGGGGTACTTCATCTGATGCAGCCACTCCAAGCGCGGGGTGATATAAATTAGCCCGAACACAATCAGCGCCACCATCGCGCCCAGCAGCAATCCCCGCGCGCGGGGAAATTTTCCGCCTTCGCCTTCCAGTCGCCAACCGGCCAACAGCGCGAGTGTGGCGATGGCTGCCAGCGAAAGTTGGAAGGCGGTGAAGCGGTGGATGAGTTCCTGCGCCACGATTCCGTCGCGCGGTTTGGGGAGGGCTTCGTCCAGTTCGGGCGCGAAAAACATGGGCCCGGCCACAAAGGTGAAAAATACCGCGCCGCCCAGCCACACGGCGGCGGTTAGCACAAACACCAGTTGCGCGATGTG
>DQLO01000079.1 GCA_015660155.1 Verrucomicrobiota bacterium | reverse complement strand
TAAAAACGGCAAACCCGTCATCGATCTCGCCGGAAATGTGGTCACCGCCAATCGCAAGCCGTATCAGGAAGGCATGGTGTTCCGCTGCAAACTCGACGGCAGCGAAGTGGAAACGCTCGGCTGGAATTTTCGCAACAACTGGATGGTCACCGTCGACAGCTTCGGCACGATTTGGCAAAGCGACAACGACGACGACGGCAACCGCGGCGTGCGCATCAACTACGTGATGGAGTACGGCAACTACGGATACAAAGACGAATTCACCGGCGCGGGCTGGCGCACCAAGCGCACTAATATCGAAAAAACTATCCCGCTGCGCCACTGGCATCTTAACGATCCCGGCGTGGTGCCCAACCTTCTGCAGACCGGCGCGGGCTCGCCCACCGGCATTTGCGTTTACGAAGGCGACTTGCTGCCGAAAATTTTCCACGGCCAAATCATCCACTGCGACGCCGGCCCCAGCATCGTCCGCGCGTATCCCGTCAAACCCAGCGGCGCGGGCTACACCGCCACCACCGTCAACATCCTCGACGGCGCCAAGCGCGACAAATGGTTCCGCCCCTCCGACGTGAAGGTGGCACCCGACGGTTCGCTGATTGTCGCCGACTGGTACGACCCCGGCGTCGGCGGCCACCGAATGGGCGACCTCGACCGCGGCCGATTGTTCCGCATCACGCCCAAAGGGCACAAGGGATACAAGCAACCGAAGTTGGATTTTATAACAGCCAAGGGCCTCATCGCCGCGCTGAAAAATCCGAATAACTCCGTGCGTCACATTGCGTTCACGGAGTTGGCGAAAAAGGCGTCTGGTTCAAACGGAAGAGCGCTGCTTGATTTGGCAAACCAAGACACAAACCCGCGATTCCGCGCGCGGGCGAATTGGGTGTTTTCAGGATCTGGGAAACACCTTGTGGGCGTGGCATTGGCGATGCAGGACAAGAACGAGAACATTCGGAGTATGGCGCTGCGCATTGCACGCCAGCACCAGCTTGAGGTGATTCCGCTCATCAAGGAATTGACGAATGACAAAAGCGCAGTCGTTCGCCGCGAATGCCTCATTGCTTTGCGCCATAGCAAGAGCGCGGAAGCTCCAGCGTTGTGGGCCAAGTTGGCGAGCAAGCACGATGGCAAAGACCGTTGGTATCTCGAGGCCCTCGGCTTGGCGGCTGACAAACAGGAGAACAAATTCTTCGACGCGTGGTTGGAATCGACGAGCAAGCTCAACACCCCCGCCGCGCGCGACATCATTTGGCGCTGCCGTGGCACGCACGCTGCGAAACATCTCGCCGACATCATCCTCGACAAAGCCACCCCCGAGGCCGAGAAACCCCGCTACCTCCGTGCCCTCGATTTCATCCCCAAAGGCAAGGAACGCGACGAAGCCTTCGCCCGTATCGCGTTGGGTTTATAGCGCATATTTTTGACACGGATTGCACGGATTTTTACGGATGGGTTTTTAATCTGTGCGAATCCGTGTCTTTCATTCCAACGACGTTCCATTACAATGCCCGCGTGAAACAGCTCATCGCCATTTTGTTTTTGGTCGGCAATGTGTTTGCCGCCGAGCCGTTGCCGCTGGCGAAGGTGAACACGTTGATTGAGGCGTTGGGGCGGTTGGATCCGGCTTTGGTGAATTCCAATCCCGCGCTCAAGGAGCGGCTCAACCAAGTGCTCGATGCGGTGCGAGGCGAGCCGCGCTCGGTGGCGTTGATTAAAAAATTCCAAGTGCCAGACCGCGAAGCGGATTTGCTGGCGGTGGCGGCGATGCATCCCAATGCCCCCGCCGGGGTGGAGGCAATGGGAATGGTGTTGGCGGGCAATGGGAAAAAAGCCGTGGCCGCGTTGCTCACCGGCAAGGACGCCAAACAAGCGGCGGCCGTCGCGCGCGCGTTGGGGAACAGCAACAACCAAAAAGTCATTCCGCTGCTCGCGCCGTTGGTAACCAATGCCAAGCTGCACGTAAACGTGCGCAAAGAGGCGGTGAAAGGCTTGGCGAATTTTGAGGCGGGCGCGAAACATTTGCTCGGCTTGGCGAAGTCCGGAAAACTGCCGCAGAGCGCGAAGTTCACCGCGAGTCTTGCGTTGAGCACGGTGCGTTGGCCGAGCATCAAGGCGGAGGCGGCGAAGGTGTTGCCGCCGCTTTTTGGCGCGAATGCGAAGCCGTTGCCGCCGGTGGCGGTGTTGGCCAAACGCAAGGGCGACATTGCAAATGGCGCGAAGATTTTTTTGCGCGAAGCGGTGCAGTGCGCGCGTTGTCACAAAGTGGGCGATGCGGGAATCGAAGTGGGGCCGGCGTTGACGGAGATTGGCGATAAGCTGCCGAAGACGGAATTGTACGCGTCCATCCTCGATCCGAGCGCAGGGATTTCCTTCGGCTACGAGGCGTGGCTGGTGACGATGAAAGACGGCAACGCCGCCTTCGGCATCATCGAAAGCGAAACGGATGATGAGATTTTCGTAAAAGGCCCGACCGGCGCGGTGACGAAACACGCGAAGGCCAACATCAAAAGCCGCGCGCAACAGCCGATTTCGTTAATGCCGCCGGGATTGCATTTGACGTTGAAGGTTGAGGAGTTGGTGGATTTGATTGAGTATCTTTCTTCGTTGAAGAAAAAGTGAGACACGGATTTCACGGATTAAAACCAATCCGTGTCTCATCCCGGCGGCCATTCCATCGCTCTGCCGCCCAAAATATGCAGGTGAAGGTGGGGCACGCTTTCGCCTCCGTCTTTGCCGTTGTTGATGACGAGGCGGAATCCGGTTTCGTGCAGGCCGAGGTCGGCGGCGATTTCGCGGGCTTTCAAAAGTAGATGGCCGAGGACTTGATGGTCTTCGGGCTCGGCCTCGGCGATGCGGGGGATGGGTTTTTTGGGAATCACCAACACGTGCGTCGGCGCTTGCGGGTTGATGTCGTTGAACGCCAGCACGAGGTCGTCTTCGTAAACAATGTCGGCGGGGATTTCGCGGGCGATGATTTTCTCGAAGAGCGTCATCACACAATCATCAGCGTGAGCTTGGCTTTTTGCTGATGTTTGGAAACGATGTGGCGGAGATAATCGACGATTTGGTCGTTTAGCTTCTGGCAGCGCGGGCTCCATTTTTTGGCGCCGGTGAGTTTCTTGACCGCTTCGCGCAAACCCTTCACGCGCAGCAGTTCGGGTTTTCCGTGGAGGTCAGCGTGGATTTGATCGCGCAGCGTGCAAAAGAAAACCATCTCCAATCCCTC
>DQLO01000279.1 GCA_015660155.1 Verrucomicrobiota bacterium | reverse complement strand
GCACGAAAACCGCATCCAGTTTAACGAGCAACGGATGGAGGAATTGACCACCCAACACGCCGAAGCCGAGACCGACATCGCTGGCGCGCAAGAACGCCGCAAGCAAGTGGATGCTGAACTGGAGAGCATCAATCAACAACTCGGTGATTCTAGCCACTCGCTGGAGCGCGCCACTCAACACGTTGTTGAAAAACGAGGCGCGCTCGATGCAATCGACACCGCCATTCACACGCGCCAAACCGATCAGCAACAATCCCAATCCGAATTCGGCGAGTTGCAAAACCGCCTCACCCACACTCGCAATGAATTGACAGCGCTGGAATTGCAAAAGCAAGGCAACGCGGTGCGGTTGGAAAAACTTTCCGCTGAGAAAATTCAGCTGGAAGAAGAGCGAGCCAAGCTGGAGGACAGCCTTTCCGTTTTTGAAAAACAAGTGGCCGGCGATTCCCTGCACGTACAATCCCATCGCGGCACCGTGGAGGAACGTCAGGCGCGCCTCGCGCAGTTGACCGACGAACTCAATGTGATCGATGATGCACTGGATGCTCAACTCCAAAGCCAAGCCGAAGCCAAGGCGCGGCGCGATGTGCTCCGGCAACTGATCGAAAACAAAGAAGGATTCAGCGCGGGCGCGCAAGCGGTGCTCTCGCATTTCGATTCCGCGCTCGGCTCATTGGCCGATCAAATCCGCGTGCCAGACGAGCACGTCCGCGCGGTGGAAGCCGCCTTGGGCGCAAACTTGCAGCTCGTGCTCACCGACCAATCCGCGCACGCCAACGACATGCTCGGCCATCTCGCCAGCGGCGAACAGGGGCGCGCGAGCATCGTGGCGTTGGAATTATTGAACGAACGCGGCGGGGCCATTCCGCCCAGCGATTTGCCCGCCGAAGGCACGCCCGCCTTGCGCGTGGTGGAAACGGATGAGCGAAACCAGCCGCTGTTGCAAACGTTGCTGGGACGCACGGTGATTGTGGACACGCTCGAAACGGCCACGCGCTTGTGGCGAGCGAATCCGGGGCGGTTCGATTTTGTCACGCGCCAGGGCGAGTCGCTCAGTCAACAGGGAATTTACACCGGCGGTCGCGGGCATTCCGATGAGCGGGATCACACGTCCGTACTTGCGCGGCGCAATCAGGTGGATGAGCTGGAGCAGCAACTCGTTTCTCTAGGGCGCGAGATTGACGAGGCCAGTCGCCACAAGGGGCAGTTGTTGGCGGAACAAACCGAGCTGCAGGCGAGCTTGCAAAATGCGCGGAATGAATTGAGCGACCGCGAAGTGGCGGTGGCCACCTCGAAGGGTGAGTTTAACGCGCTGCAAAATTCGCGTCAGGTGCTCCACCAGAAAATTGACACCGTGGTGTTTGAAGTGCGCAACCTCGCCGAACAGGAAGAAGGCGCGAAAGGCAGGGCACAAGGATTAGGCGCGCGCATTCGCGAAATGGAAGAACGCGCGCGCGTATTTAAGGAGGCGCTCGACAGCCACGAGCAGTTCATCCACGAACAACGCGAGCGGCGCGAAATCGCCATTGAAGATTTGACCGAGGCAAAGGTGGCGTTCTCCAAAGCCGAAGAGCGCGAGAACTCACTGCTCGAGCGCAAGACGCCGATGGAGCAGCGGTTGGAAGAATTGCAGCGCACGCTCGAGCGCGCGCAACAAACGCTGAGCGAAAGCGCTGAACGCAAAGTGCAGTTTGAAGCGCAGAATGTGGAATCCCGCCGCGAGATGGATCGCTTGCGCATCGAGCGCGAAACCGCCAGCGAGCAATCGGCGGAACTCACGCAGCAACGCAACCATCAAGCCGCCGGGGCCGAGCGCCGCGAAATGGATCTTTCGGACAAGCGCAATTCGCTCACCGAATTGCAGGAACGCAAGGGCGAGATTGAAGTGGAACTGGCGGAGAAGCGAATGACGCAGGAGCAACTCGTGAATCGTATCCGCGAAAAATATACCGTGAACCTGCACGAAGTGCGCGGCGATTGTGTGACGATCAATATCACGGACAACGGCCAAACCACAACCGAAACCGTCACGGCAGAAGAGCTGGCCGGCGACGCGCAGCCGACGGATTGGAATGCCGTGGGCGAACAAGTCGCCACCTTGCAGGAAAAAATTGACGGGATGGGGCCGGTCAATCTGGTGGCCATTGATGAGTATGAAGAGATTGAAGAGCGCCATACTTTCCTGAGCACGCAATGCGACGATTTAGTGAATGCCAAGGCCGAGCTTCAGGAAGTGATCGCCCGCATCGACAAGCAGTCGCGCGAAATGTTCATGGAAACGTTTGAGAAAGTGCGCGAGAATTTTCAGAAAATATTTCCCGACCTCTTCGGCGGCGGTAAGGCCAACCTTGTGCTCACGGAAGAAGGGGACGTGTTGGAAGCCGGCGTGGAGATCATGGCCTCGCCTCCGGGCAAGCAGTTGCGCAGCATCAGTTTGCTCTCCGGCGGCGAGCAAACGATGACCGCCGTGGCGCTGCTCTTTTCGCTGTACCAAGTGAAGCCCAGCCCCTTTTGCGTGTTGGACGAATTGGACGCGCCGCTCGATGACGCCAACATTGAGCGCTACGTGAAGAAGCTCAAAGAATTTCTCACCTTCTCACAATTCATCGTGATCACCCACAGCAAGCGCACCATCTCGGCGGCGGACGTGCTGTACGGCGTGACGATGCAGGAACGGGGCGTGAGCAAAATTGTGAGCGTGAAATTCCATTCCAAACACGATGAAACCCCGCCAACGTCGGATCGGAACGGGGCCGGCGATTCCCTCGAGGGCAACCCGCGCCCGGAGGAAGATGAGGAGGTCTTCCTCGCTAAATAGATCCGCGCACTTCTTTGCATTCGTTGAAAGCTTGCCCTTGCCAATGGCGGGGCGGATGCGTAGCGTTCCCGCCCCATGTCACAGGAAACTGAACAAGTCGTCATCATTGGCTCCGGCTGCGCGGGTCTCACCGCCGCGCTCTACTCCGCCCGCGCCCAGCTTGCGCCCACCGTGCTCACCGGCGCGATGCCGGGCGGGTTGCTCACCACCACCAGTATTGTGGAAAATTATCCGGGTTTTCCGGAAGGCATCGACGGCACGGATTTGATGATCAATATGCAGCAACAAGCCGAACGGTTTGGCGCGAAAGTAAAATTCGGCAGCACGGTGGAAGCAGTTGATTTAAGCGAGCGACCTTTCAAGCTAACCGTGGACGGCGAACCGATGCGCGCGCAAACGCTAATCATCGCCAGCGGAGCAGGGCACCGGCATCTCGGTTTGGACAGCGAGGCGCGGCTTGATAAAAAAGGCGTCACCTATTGCGCCACGTGCGACGGCGCGTTGCCGATGTTTCGCGATCAACCTTTGGTGGTGGTGGGCGGCGGCGATTCGGCCTGCGAGGAGGCGACGTTCCTCACGCGGTTCGCCAGCAAAGTCTACCTCGTCCATCGGCGCGATGAATTGCGCGCCTCAAAAATCATGGCCGACCGCACGCTCGAGAATGACAAAATCGAAATGGTGTGGGATTCGGAAGTGGAAGAAATTTTAGGTGAAGACAAAGTGAGCGGCGTGCGTCTGCGCAACAACAAAACCGAGGCGGAACAAACCGTGGAATGTGCGGGCGTGTTCGTCGCAATCGGGCACGTGCCCAACACGCAAATTTTTAAGGATCAATTGGAAATGGACGACGCAGGATATATCACCCGAACCGAAGGCGCGCAAACCAGTGTGCCCGGCGTGTTCGTGGCCGGCGATTGCTCAGACAAAGTCTACCGGCAAGCCGTCACCGCCGCCGGCATGGGCTGCGCGGCCGCCATCGAGGCGGAGCGGTTGCTGGCCAGCGAAGACCAATAAGCATCGCAATCACGCCTGTTTTGGCTTATAAAAATCTCCCCATGAAAGCACGCACGGCGCAGATAAATCGCGCCACGGGCGAAACCCGTATTCAGCTAAAGTTGAAAATCGATGGCCGCGGCAAGGCATCGGTGGACACGGGCATCCCGTTTTTTGACCACATGCTCACGCTCTTCGCGAAGCATTCGGTGTGCGATCTCACCGTGAAATGTACGGGTGATCTCGAGGTGGATGCGCATCACGCGGTGGAAGATTGCGGCATCGCGCTAGGGCAGGCGTACTGCGCGGCGTTGGGTGAAAAGCGCGGCCTTCGCCGATACGGCACAGGGTTTGATCCGCGCAATCCGCTTTGGGGCGATGCGCATGTGCCGATGGACGAAACGCTGGCGCGCTGCGTCATCGATTTTAGTGGGCGGCCGTATTTAGTTTGGAAGGGAATGGACAAGCTCGGCTTTCGGGTTTTGAAAAACGAAAAGGCACAGGACGATGCGTGCGCGTTTCGATTTGGATTGGCGCGCGAATTTTTTCAGGGGTTTGCAAACGAGGCACGTTGCAATTTGCATTTGGAATTGTTGTACGGACAGGAGCCGCATCACGTGGTGGAGGCGTTATTCAAAGCATTTGCCAAGGCGGCGGATTTTGCCTGCCAAAAGGATCCGCGCATCGGCAAAGCTATCCCGAGCACGAAAGGGCGCCTGAAGGGCTGAGTAATGGCAAAGAAGCTGGACATCCCCAATGCCGACGATGAGTCGCTAGTGCGCGCCGCGCAACGGGGCGCGATGCCGCCTTACGAGGAGTTGGTTCACCGCCATCGCGACAAGATTTACGCGCGCGCGTTCAGCATGCTGCGTAATGAGGAAGAGGCGCTGGATCTTTCGCAGGAAGCGTGGGTGAAAGGTTGGCAACGGCTCAAGCAGTTCAAGCACAACGCCAGTTTCACCACGTGGATGACACGGATTTGCATCAACTTGTGCCTTGATTTTTTGCGGAAACGGAAGCGGAAACAAACCGATTCGCTGGATCAAATGGAGGAAGAATCCGGCGGCGTGGAGCGGCGAATGCCGGTGGAGGAGTTCAATCCCACAGAGAATGTGGAGCGCGAAGAACTGCGCGCGCAGATCGATGAGGGGATGGCAAAACTCAGCTACGAACACCGCACGGTGCTGATTTTGCACGAGTTTGAGCGGCTCGAATACAAGGAAATATCCAAGGCCATGCACTGCTCGATTGGCACGGTGATGAGCCGCTTATTTTATGCCAGAAGAAAACTGGCCACCCTGCTGATTTCTTTGAAGAAAGAGCGACAAAAGTGAGTCTACCTAAAACGAGACGAAATGAAGCACGAAGATAAACTCAGAATACAGGCATGGATGGACGGCGAATTGGCCCCAAAAGAGGCGGCCCGAATCGCCACGCTCATTGAGCAAAACCCCGAGGCCTTGGCGTTGTCCGAGGAATTGCGGGTGGTGGAAAACGCGCTGCATCTAGGCGAAAAACCCGCAATTTTGGACGATTCCCGCGATTTCTACTGGTCGCAAATCGAACGCCAAATCGATGCTGAAGAGCCGCTGCTTGAGCCCTATGCGGCTCCGGGAATCGCCTCGGGCAATCTCTTGCGCTGGATGGTGCCGGTGGGCAGCTTAGGTGCCATCGTTTTTTTGATGATCAACTTCGAGTCGATGAACCCGCAGCCCCAACCTTCCGCGCCCGGCATCACTACGGAAGCTCCGACTCCGGCGACTCCCACTGGGTTTACAGAGTCCGCGAATGGACTCGAAGAAGAGATCATGGAACCCGGCGGCATGGGCGTTTTCAACTTCCAAGGAAGCCAAGGGACGCGTCATTTGACAGATCCGGAAGATCCAAACACTCTGCCTGAATCCATCGAAAATCCGGATCGCTAAACGCAAAAAGCGACAATTTCATGCGCCTCCAATCAGAGGCGCTTTTTATTTACCACAAACTTATTCACAGGGCTGCATGTTGTATTCAGGTCGGGCCACCACACTGCATCTTGTGTCATATTCCTAAAATTCACACGAAAAGATTTGTCGTGAAATTAGATTTCAGGTAGACTCCTCCTTTAAGTTTGCGTCTGCAAAAACAGGCATTTCACAGGAAAAATATGGCAACAAAGAAGGAGGCGGCAACGCCCGCGGTAGAAAAATACGACGCGTCGAAAATCGACAAGCTGGAGGGCCTCGAGGCTGTCCGCAAGCGGCCCGGAATGTACATCGGTGATCCTGATGAGCACGGGCTGCATCATTGCGTTTTTGAGGTGCTGGATAACTCGATCGATGAGCATTTGGCCGGGTTTTGCAATCACATCACCATCGCCATTCACGTGGATGGTTCGGTGAGCATTCGCGATGATGGCCGGGGGATTCCGGTGGACAATCATCCGAAGTTCAATATCCCCGCCGTGGAACTGGTGCTCACCAATCTGCACGCGGGCGGCAAGTTCGGGCAGGGGGCTTACAAGTACTCCGGCGGTTTGCACGGGGTGGGCGCCAAGTGCGTGAACGCGCTTTCGGAATGGTTCAAGGTGGAGGTGAGCCGCGATGGCGAAGTGCACACGATGGAATTCGAGCGCGGCAAAACGACCCGCAAACTCGAGGTCATCGGCAAAACAAAAAGCACCGGCACGTTGGTGACGTTCAAACCGGACGCACAGATTTTCACCATCACCACGGAGTTTCAATTCAATATGCTGGCGACCCGCTTGCGGGAGTTGGCGTTTCTGAATCCGGGCGTGGAGATCAATCTGATCGATGACCGCGAGGATGACAAGTCGGAGACGTTTTTTTATCGGGACGGCATTGTGCAGTTCGTTCGGCAGTTGGGGAAAAACAAATCGGTGGTTCACTCCAACCCGATTGTGATCGCGAACAAGACGGGCGATGTGTTTGTGGATGTGGTGATCCAATATAACGACAGTTATAATGATCAGATTCTGTGTTACGCAAACTCCATCCCCAATGCCGATGGCGGCACGCATCTCACGGGCTTTCGCGGCGCGCTCACGCGGGCGATCAATCAACACGCGAAAAATAATAATTTGCTAAAGGACAAAGACCCGAATCTTTCCGGCGATGATGTGCGCGAAGGCTTGGTGGCGGTGGTGAGCTTGCGGCTGCTTGATCCGCGCTTCAATTCGCAGACCAAGGGGAAGTTGGTGAACACCGAGATTGAGGGCATCACCAGCAAAGCCACCTACGATGGCCTGATGCATTATTTTGATACCAACCCTTCGGTGGCCAAGAAGGTCACCGAAAAAGGGCTCACCGCCGCGCGTGCGCGCGAAGCCGCCCGCAAGGCGCGCGAGACGGTCCGCAAAAGCGCGATGGCCGGTGGCGGGTTGCCAGGGAAATTGGCCGATTGTTCGGACCGCGATCCGGCGAATACGGAGCTTTACATTGTGGAGGGCGACTCGGCTGGCGGCTCCGCCAAGCAGGGGCGCGACCGGAAATTTCAGGCGATTCTCCCGTTGCGGGGCAAGCTCATCAATGTCGAGAAGGCGCGCCTCATCAAGGTTTTGGAGAACAAAGAAATCCGCACGATGATCACCGCCGTGGGCACGGGCATTGGCGATGGCGATGCGGAGGGGGCGTTCGACCTCAGCAAGCTGCGCTATCACAAGGTCATCATCATGACCGATGCGGACGTGGACGGCAGCCACATTCGCACGCTGTTGCTCACGTTTTTTTATCGGCAAATGCCCGAGCTGCTGAAGCAAGGCTATATGTACATCGCCCAACCGCCGCTGTACCAGATCTCCCGCAAGAAACGCGTGGAGTATGTGCAGGACGACAATGCGCTAAACAAAATCCTGGTGAGACTTGGGGCGGAAGATGTGACGCTGAAACTTGTCGGCAAAAAGAAAACGCTGAACACCAAACAGCTCGGCGAGATTTTGGATTTGCTCGAGACGCTCGACAAATACGCGCGCTCCATCCGGAGGCACGGCGGTGATTTTAATGAGTACATCGAGCAACGCAAAAAATCCGGCGAGCTCCCCACTCACTTGGTGAAAGTGCGCGACGGCAATGATGAGGCGGTGCATTATTTTCACTCCGATACTGATTTGGCAAAGTTTGCCAAAAAGAACACCGACCTTAACTTGTTCGAAGACGAACGCGCTGAGGAAGCTGAGGAAGCCAGCGGCATCGCGAAGGCGGCCGCGAAGAACGGCAATACCCGCCGCGGCACGCACGTGGAGCTGCACGAATCCAAGCCGGTGCAGGAGTTGCTTGGCCAACTCAGTGGCAAAGGGCTGCCGGTGGAACACTACGCTACGCAGGACAAGCCGCTCTTTGAATTGATTGAAGGCGACCGCGAAGAGCGGGTGCATCCGTTGTTTTCCGTTTCCGAAATCCTCGCCACCGTGAAGGAAATCGGTCGGCGCGGCATTCAGCTCAAACGGTTCAAGGGCCTTGGCGAAATGAATCCCAAGGAACTTTTCGATACCACGATGAACCCCGAAACGCGCAAACTCCTGCGCATCGAAATCACCGATGCCGTGGAGGCGGAGGATATGTTTACAAAACTCATGGGCGACGAGGTGCCCCCGCGCCGCCAGTTCATCGAAGACAACGCTTTAAACGTCCGCAACCTGGACATCTAATTTACCCAACATGGCCAAGAAAAAGAGTTCTGAAGAACTCCCCGTAAAAACCACCCCGCTTTTCGCCGCAAACGAGAAGATTGAACCGATCAACGTCGCCGACGAGATTAAAAACTCGTTCCTCGATTACTCCATGTCGGTCATCATCTCCCGCGCGCTCCCCGATGCGCGCGACGGCCTCAAGCCCTCGCAACGCCGCATCCTTTACGCGATGCACGAGCTATCGCTGTACCCGCCCAAGAAGCACTTCAAGTGCGCCAAAATTTGCGGCGACACCAGCGGCAACTATCATCCACACGGCGAGGCGGTCATTTACCCCACGCTCGTCAATATGGCGCAGCCGTGGAATATCCGCGAAATGCTCGTCGATGGGCAGGGAAACTTCGGTAGTGTCGAGGGCGACCCGCCCGCCGCGATGCGTTATACCGAGGCACGCCTCACCCATCTGGGCGGCTCGTTGATGCAGGATATGGAAAAGGGCACCGTCGATTGGGTGCCCAATTACGACGAGCGCCTGATGGAGCCGACCGTTTTCCCCGCCGCCTTTCCGAACCTCCTCGTCAATGGCGGCACCGGAATCGCTGTGGGCATGGCCACCAATATGGCGCCGCATAATCTCGGCGAAATCATCGACGGCATCACCGCCCAAATCGATAACCCCGACATCACCCTCAAGCAGTTGATGAAGCACGTGAAAGGGCCGGACTTCCCAACCGGTTGCACCATCTGCGGCCTCAGCCCCATTGAGCAGTATTTTGCCACCGGCAAAGGTTCGGTGAAAGTGCGCGGCCGTCTTAGCGTTGAAGAAATGCGCAGCGGCAAACAGCAAATTATCGTCACGGAAATTCCGTACAACGTCAATCGCGCCACGCTCGTCAGCCGTGTTGCAGAATTGGCGAACGAAAAAATCCTCTCGGAAATCACCGCCGTGCGTGATGAGTCGGATGAAAACACCCGCGTGGTCATCGAGCTCAAGCGCGATGCCGTGCCCAAGGTGGTCGTCAACAATCTCTACAAATACACGCAGCTCGAAACCTCCTTCAGCGTCAACGCGCTTGCCATCGACCACGGCCGGCCGCGGACATTGCCGTTAAAGGATGCCATGAATTGCTACATTGAGCACCGGCGAGAAGTGGTGGTGCGCCGCACGCGGTTCGAGCTGGAAAAAGCCGAACGCCGTGCTGAGTCGCTGGAAGGCTTTATCATCGCGCTTTCGAATCTCGATAAGTTCATCAAAATCATCCGCGAGTCCGCCAACCGCGAAGAGGCCAAGGTGAAGTTGATGGCGCACGATTTCACGCAAAACGCCGTGGAGAAACTCGGCGTCCTCATTCGCAATAAATCCCGCCTCACCAATGGCCGGTACGAGTTCAGCGAAGAACAAGCCAACGCCATTCTTGAGATGCGCTTGTACCAACTCACGGGGCTGGAAATCGATAAAGTTCGCGCCGAGTACAAAGAGTTGGTCAAAAAAATCAAAGACCTGTTGGACATTCTTGACAAAGAATCTCG
>DQLO01000149.1 GCA_015660155.1 Verrucomicrobiota bacterium | reverse complement strand
GCCTCATCGCGCGCGACTTCACCTTCGACCGCGTCCGCCTCGCCACCCAAGGCATCGCCGATTTTCTAAAAAACTCAGAGCGCTCAACCGTCATCCTCGGCCACGACGCCCGCTTCCTTGGCCGCGACTTCGCCCTCGCCGCCGCCGAAGTGCTTGCCGCCAATGGCCTCACTCCCCTGCTCTGCGACCGCGACACCCCCACGCCCGTCATCAGCCACGCCATCCGCGCCCGCAAAGCCGCCGCCGGCATCAACCTCACCGCCAGCCATAACCCCGCCGAATGGCAGGGCCTGAAATTTTCACTCGCCAACGGCGCGCCCGCCACCATGGAAGCCACGCACGCCTTAGAAAAAAACATCGCGCGTCGCCAAAAAGAAAAGTGGACTTTTGACGCCTCCGTCATCGGCACCTTCGAGTGCAAAGGAATTGATCCGCGCCCCGCATACTTTCGCCGCATCCGCCAGCTCGTCGACTTCGACGCCATCAAAAAAGCCAAGATGAAAATTGCCGTCGAGCTGATGTACGGCGCGGGCCGCGGTTACCTCGATATTTTACTGGAAGAAGCCGGTGCCAAAGTCACGCGCTTCCATCCCCACCCCAACCCCCTTTTTGGCGGCCAACCGCCCGAGCCCAGCGCTGAAGGGATGGCTGATGCCGCTGCCTGCGTGAAATCCGGCAAAGCCCAAATCGCCCTCGGCCTCGATGGCGATGCCGATCGCTTTGGCATCGTCGACCGCGACGGCACTTGGCTCACGCCCAACCAAATCCTCGCGCTCACTCTTTACCATCTCAAAAAGAATCGCCGCTGGACCGGAGCCGCCGTGCGCACCGTGCCCACCAGCCACATGATCGATGCCATCGCCGCACATCTCGGCGTGCCCCTCCACGAAACCCCCGTCGGCTTCAAATACATCGGTGCCCTGATGGAATCCGAGCCCATCATCGTCGGCGGCGAAGAAAGCGGCGGCCTCAGCGTCAAGGGTCACGTGCCCGAAAAAGACGGTATTCTCGCCTGTCTCTTAATGGCCGAACTGGTCGCCGTTGAAAAAAAATCCCTCGGTCAAATCCTGAAGCTCCTCGAAAAACAAATCGGCAAATTTTTCACCGACCGCATCGACATCCAAATCAATCCCGAGCAAAAAGCCACCCTCCTAAAACGCCTCGCCAAAGGCTTGGATAAAATCGGCGATGTGCCTGTCCAAAAATTCATCACCACCGACGGCTACAAATTCCTCCTCCCCAACAACGAGTGGGTCGCCTTCCGAGCCAGCGGCACCGAGCCCGTCATCCGCTGCTACCTCGAAACTAAAACCGCCGCCCAAATGAAACGCCTGCAAACCGCCTGCCAAAAACTGCTCGCATAAAAATCCAGACACGGATTTCTGCCACCATGCCTCCCCTCCGCCAAGCGTATCGCCTCATGCACCGCGCACGCGGGCATCTTCAGTGGTGGCCGGCGGATTCCCCTTTTGAAATTTGCGTCGGCGCCATTCTCACGCAAAACACTTCGTGGAAAAATGTGGAACTTGCCATCACCAACCTCAAAGCGGCACGCGTTTTAACACCAAAAAAAATCCACGCCCTCACCCACAGCAAACTCGCGCAACTCATTCGGCCGTCCGGTTACTTCAACATCAAAGCCAAGCGCCTGCGCAACTTTGTCGACATCGTCGTCGAACAACACGGCGCAAATCTCAAGCGATTTTTTAAGGGCGACACCGCAACGGTTCGCGAACGCCTGCTCGCCATCAACGGCGTCGGCCCCGAGACCGCCGATAGCATCTTGCTTTACGCCGGCGGCCATCCCGGTTTTGTCATCGATGCCTACACCAAACGCATCTTCGAACGCCACGGCTGGTGCAATGCAGATGCGGACTATGACACGCTCCAATCGCTCTGCACCCAATCACTGAGCCAAAAAAGCGGCGCGGCGAAGCTCGATTACTGGCGGGATTTCCACGCCCAACTCGTCGTTGTGGGAAATCACTATTGCAAACCACGCAATCCCAACTGCGACGAGTGCCCGTTGAAGACATTGTTGCCCAAGAATTGAACACGGATGGACACGATGTTCAGGATTCTTTTTTCCAACATCCTGTTCATCCTGCCCATCGGTTGTTAAATAACTTGCCCCAAAACCCCTCTCCCGCAATTCTGCGGCGTGCCGGATACTGACCACCCAACCCTCGTCATTGTGCCCACGTACAACGAGCGCGACAACCTCCCCGGCATTGTGGAGGCGCTGAACAAATTGTCGGTGGACTTGCTGGTGGTGGACGATAATTCCCCCGACGGCACCGGCGACATTGCCGATGAGCTTTCGGAGAAGCACCGCTTCGTAAACGTACTCCACCGCAAAAAGAAAAACGGCCTTGGTCGCGCGTACTGCGCGGGCTTCGAGTGGGCGCTTCAGCGCGACTACGAATTTGTTTTTGAAATGGACGGTGATTTTTCGCATGACCCCAATGACATCCCGCGTTTCCTCAAGATGACGACCGAGGCCGACCTTGTTTTGGGCACGCGCTATCGCGGCGGCATTCGCGTGAACAACTGGCCGTTGCGGCGGTTGATACTGAGCCTCGGCGCGGCCAAATATGTGAAGTGGATCACCGGCATGCCCTTCAGCGATCCCACCGGCGGCTACAAATGTTTCCGTCGGCACGCGCTCGAAAGCGTGGATCTCGCCGCCGTGCGCTCCAATGGCTACAGTTTCCAAATTGAAATGACCCACAAAATCTGGCGGCAAGGCCTGCGCGTGGCGGAACAAAATATTGTGTTCACCGAGCGCATCGAGGGCACCTCAAAAATGTCGTGGCACATCGCGTGGGAAGCAGTGTGGATGGTGTGGCGGCTGTGGTTTCAACACGGGCTGCGGCGTTGGCCGAAGAAATGAACAAGGATTTTAACGATGGACAAGATTAGAGTTGGAATTTTAGGCACCGGATTTATGGCGGTCGCGCATATTCGTGCGTACCAACAAGTCGAGGGCGTGGAGATTGCGGCGCTGTGTAATCCGAGCGGGCGGCATCTCGATGGGGATTTTTCTGATGTGCACGGAAACGTGGGCAGCGACGAACCGGTGAAGCTCGATATGACCGACATCGCCGCGTACCGCAGCCTCGACGAATTACTTGCCGATGAATCCATCGATCTCATCGACCTCACCACGCCCACTTTTCTGCATCGCGAACAAGCCCTCGCCGCGCTGGCCTCCGGCAAGCACGTGCTCTGCGAAAAACCTTTGGCCCGCACCGGCGAAGAAGCGCGCGAAATCGCCGAGGCCGCCCAAAACGCCAAAGGATTTTTTATGCCCGCAATGTGTCTGCGTTTTTGGCCGGAATGGACTTGGGTGAAAGAGGCGATTGACGATGGCCGTTACGGCCGCGTTTTGAGCGCGCGCTTCCGACGCGTCGCCGAGGCACCGGCTTGGGGGCAATCCACTTTTCTCGATGGCAAAAAATCCGGCGGCGCGTTGCTGGATTTGCACATTCACGATGCAGATTTTGTGCGCTTCTGTTTTGGTGAACCCAAATCCATTTACGCCCAAGGCCACACCAAAGTCAGCGGCGAGATCGATCACGTGCTGGCGCAGTACGAAGTGGATTGCGGCGCGGCGGTGTCCGCCGAAGGCAGCTGGGCGATGACCGAAGGCTTCGGCTTCAGCATGGAATACACCGTGAACTTTGAACGCGCCACGGTGGATTTCGACAACACGCGCGAGGAGGATTGCCTGAAAATTTTCGAGAAAGGCAAGGAGCCCGAAACGCTGAAGCTCGATGCGCCCGATGGCTACGCCGGCCAAATCGCGTACTTTGCAAACTGCATCCGCGAAGGTCGCGCGCCCAGCACCGTCACTGCCGCCGATGGCGCGGGTTCGGTGGAATTGTGTGAAGCGGCTGGGCGTTCGATTAAGTGCGGAGAATTGGTGACGCTCCGGTAAGGACGCGCGGAAGCGCGTCCCTACCGTTGCACTCGTGCGCTGCCGCCGCCGATCAATCGCTCGACTTCGGCTAAGGTGGCCATTGAAGTGTCGCCGGGCGTAGTCATCGCTAATGCCCCGTGGGCCGCGCCGTATTCCACGGCTTGTTGGGGATCGCCAGTGGCGAGGAATCCGTAAATCAAACCGCTGGCGAAACTGTCGCCGCCGCCCACGCGGTCGAGGATTTCCAACCCCTTACGGTTTGTGGCTTCGTGAAATTCGCCACCCGCCCAGCAGATTGCGCCCCAATCATTTATCGTGGCGCTTTGCACGGCGCGCAAGGTGGTGGCCGTGGCCTTGAAATTTGGGAACGCTTCCACGGCAGTGCCGATCATTTTTTTGAAGGCATCGATTTCGATTTTTGAAATGTTTTCGTCCACGCCTTCCACCTCGAAGCCAAGGCACGCGGTGAAATCTTCTTCGTTGCCGATCATCACGTCCACGTGTTTGGCTATCTCGAGGTTGACCTCCTGCGCCTTGGCGTGGCCGCCGATGCCTTCCCACAGGCTTGGCCGATAATTCAAATCATACGAAACAATCGTGCCGTGCTGCTTGGCCGCTTGCACAGCTTCGATGACAACCTC
Organism: Verrucomicrobiota bacterium; assembly: GCA_015660155.1. GTDB lineage: Bacteria > Verrucomicrobiota > Verrucomicrobiia > Limisphaerales > UBA1100 > JACNJL01. Next base: position 4,579 of record DQLO01000149.1, on the reverse strand, counting down.
GGGCGTGGTGTCGCTGAGCGCGGCGAAAATCCCGCCCGTGTGAAACCAGCGCGCACCGTCTTCGCCAAAAATTTTCTGCCAATCGATGTCGCCTTTTTTCAGTTGCGCGGCTGCGGTGTTGCCACGATCGGGCACGCCTTTCGCGCCGCGAATGCCAAAGCCGCGCTCGGTGAAGTTCAGCCCATTGCGAACCGTGCGACCGACGCCGTCGTAATCGCGCCATTGGAGGTAGTCCACGGCCACACCGCCTTGCAGAATAAAATCCTCCACCAACCGTCCCACTTCATTATCTGCGAAGGCCGAAACCACCGCCGTGCGCAAGCCGAAGCATCGCCGCAAGCCGCGTGCCACGTTGTACTCGCCGCCGCCTTCCCACGCGGAAAACTGCCGCGCCGTGCGAACACGACCCTCGCCGGGATCCAATCGCAACATAACTTCCCCCAGCGCAACAAGATCGTGCCGGCACTGATCGGCGGATTTAATTTCGAGAACAGACATTGTGAAGGCGCGACCTTGCAAAAAAAACGGGCAAAAATCAATCCTTAACCCAATGCCACGCCTTGACGCTCAGTCAGTCGCACCGCACAATCGCGCCGATGAAACGCGTTCTCAGCTTGACCCTTTCCCTTTTCGCACTGTCCTCCTTCGCCGCCGATTGGCCGGAATTTCGCGGCCCGGGCGGACAGGGGCACGCGAATGTTGCCAAGCTCCCAGTCGAGATTGGCCCCGGTAAAAACCTAAAATGGAAAGTCACTGTGCCGGGCGCGGGCTGGAGTTCGCCGGTGATTGTGAAGGGCCGCATTTACCTCACCACCGCCATTAATCGTGACGCCGGTTTTTCACTTAATACTCTTTGCCTCAATGCGGCAACCGGCCAGCTCATTTGGAATCGTCCACTCATCAACGTGGCCAAACCATCGCGTACGCATCGCAAAAACAGCCAAGCCAGTCCCACGCCGATTGTGAACGGCGATCGCATTTACGTTCACTTCGGCCATATGGGCACCGCTTGCCTCGACCTGAAGGGGAAGACGATTTGGAAAAATGAGACGCTGAAATATTCGTCCGTTCACGGTAATGGCGGCACGCCGGTTTTGGTGAATGGTAAATTAATTTTTAGCTGCGATGGCTCGCGCAATCCATTTGTGGTGGCGCTCGATGCGAAAGGCGGCAATGAAGTTTGGCGTGTGAGCCGCAGCGGGAACGCAAAGCGAAAGTTTTCCTTCAGCACGCCATTGGTGTTGCGCACGGGCGCGGGCGCGCAAGTGTTACTGCCGGGCAGCGATATGATTGGCGCGTATGATCCGGACACCGGTCGAGAAATTTGGAAGGCGACTTATAACGGCTACTCGGTGATTCCGCGACCGGTGGTGGGACACGGGATGGTGTATTTCAGTTCCGGCTTTGACCGTGCCACGGCGATCGCGGTGAAGCTCGGCGGCAAAGGCGACGTGACGAATTCGCACGTGGCGTGGACGCTGGCCAAAGGCGCGCCGCACACGCCGAGTATGTTGCTGGTGGGCGACGAACTTTATATGGTTTCCGATGGCGGCATCGCCAGTTGCGTGGAAGCCAAAACCGGCAAAGTGTTTTGGAGCGAGCGATTGGGCGGCGGCCACTCGGCCTCGCCAATTTACGCCGATGGCAAATTGTATTTCTCCAACGAAGCGGGAGTGGTGACGGTGCTGACAGCGGGACGAAAATTCACAGTGCTTGTAAAAAACGATCTCGGCGAACGCACGCTCGCCTCGCCCGCAGTCGCCGATGGGGCGCTATTCATCCGCACCGCCGGACATCTTTGGAGATTCCAAAAATAGTTCCGATCGATCGTTTTTTCTAAAGCTCCATGCTGCTGTAGCAGTGGGCGATTTTTTCGATGGCGAGGACGAAGGATGCAGTTCGAAGGTCTTCCACGTTGTCGCGCGAACGGTAAATCTCGGCAATGGTGTTGTAGGCTTCGCGCATGGTGTCATCGAGGCCGGAGCGGACGAGAGTGAGTTCGTCGGCACCTTGGATGAGCCGTTGAGTAATCTTGTCGCTGACTTTTTTGCCGACGGCTTCTTCGATGGCTTCGACAAGCGCGCGGCCTTTGGCTTCCTCATAACGGCGTTCCATTCGGCCAAAGCGAATGTGTGAGAGGTTTTTGATCCATTCGAAGTACGAAACAGTGACTCCGCCGGCATTCAAAAATGCGTCGGGAATAATCACCACGCCGCGTTCGCGAAGGGATTGATCGGCATTGAAAGTCACCGGGCCGTTGGCGGCTTCGGCGATGATTTTGGCTTGGATGCGGTCGGCGTTTTTGCTGGTGATTTGGCCTTCCATGGCGGCGGGCAAAAGGATGTCGCATTCTTTTTCCAAAACCGGCGCGCCGCCTTCGATGTGTTGCGCGCCGGAAAATCCTTTCACGCCACCGGTGTCGAGCTTGTGTTGATAGAGCGCCTCGATGTCGAGGCCATCGTCACTAATGACCGCGCCGTCGCGTTCGATGACGGCGGTGATTTTCACGCCATCCTCTTCGCTGAAAAATTTTGAGGCGTGATAACCCACGTTGCCGAGGCCCTGTACGACCATCGTTTTGCCGCCGAGATCGCCGGTGAGTCCGGCGGATTTTACATCCTCCGGATGCCGGAAAAATTCGCGCATTCCAAACTGCACGCCGCGTCCGGTGGCCTCGGTGCGGCCGAGGATGCCGCCCATTGAAACCGGTTTGCCGGTCACGCAACCAAAGCCGTTGATGTCGTTGGGAAAAAGTTGATGATATTCATCGGCCATCCACGCCATCTCGCGCTCGCCCGTGCCCATATCCGGCGCGGGCACGTTGAGGCCGGGATTGATGAGGCCGCGCTTGGCCAGCTCCGCAGTGAAGCGGCGGGTGATATGTTCGAGCTCCTCCTCGGTGTAATCCTTGGGCCGAATGCGCAGCGCGCCTTTGGAGCCGCCGAAGGGCACATCGACGATCGCGCACTTGTAGCTCATCAACGCCGCGAGCGCCTCCACTTCCTCTTGGTTTGCAAAATAGGCGTAGCGGATGCCGCCCTTGACCGGCAGTTGATGCTCGCTGTGCACCGCGCGCCAACCGGTGATGACCTGATAACCGCCGCGCAATTCAACGCCGAATTTTACCTGATACACGCCGTTGCAAGTGCGGATTTGATCGGCCAAACCCATTGGCAAATCGAGCGTGGCGGCGGCGCGATCGAACATTCGATCAACATTTTCGCGAAAGGTGGGGGTATTGCCATTTTGCATAATTTGTGTTTTTGGAGTATGTTGTGTCAGGCGAGGGTCTGTGTAGCCTAGCTAATCGTCCCGCGCCCGTCCAACAGAATTGATTATAACAACCAACGAAATTTACACAACGATGCGCACACTCAAACCAGCTGACCGGCATCACCTCCGCGCCGCGGAGGGCTGGCTGGAATTGGGCAACCCCGCCGAGGCCCGCGCGGAGCTGGAGCTGATCCCCAAAAACCTGCTGAAACATCCGGACGTGTTGGAGGTGAGCTGGCTGCTTTTCGCGCACGAACAAAACTGGCCCGCCTGTGTGAAGGCGGCTGATCTTTTGGTGCAACAAGCGCCCGATCGCCCCGGCGGTTGGATCCATCGCTCGTTTGCCCTGCACGAACTGGAGCGCACCGAGGAGGCGTTCAATTTGCTGTACCACGTGCGCGACAGTTTTCCCGATCAATGGGTGATCCCGTATAACCTCGCCTGTTACCTTGCGCAAATGGGCCGCATCCACGAAGCCACCGAGGAACTCGCCTCCGCGCTTGAAGTGGATTCCAACGCCGTAAAAAACGCCGCCTCCGTTGATCCCGATCTGGAACCCTTGCGAGCGCAACTGGAAAAACTTTCGAAGAAGTAATTTGATTGCCGAATGACGAGTGGGTTTTCCGTCAACCCTCAACTCCCAGGCTACAGCTCCCATTCCGCGACGATCCATTTCTTAAGCGTCTCCACATTTGCATCACTCACGCGCTCCCCCTTCGGAGGCATTGGTTTGCCATTCGCGGCGGTGGCGGTGATGGCGAGCACCAGCGGTGTGGTGGCGGGATTGCCTTTTTGGTTGGGCGCGAGAAAAGCCCTCCACGTGGTGCCATCGCTCAAGTCAAAATCCGCCTCCACTTTGTTGCTTTCCTTCGAGCTATGGCAATCGAAACAACCGTGCTTGCGAAAGATCGGCTCGGCGGTTTTGGCAAAACTTGTTGAACTCGATGCGCTGGGGGTTGATTTAGCGGATCCCTTTTGCTTTGCGGATTGGGCGACTTCCGCCTCGGTTGATGCTTTAGTTTTTTTGAACACCCCGGGATAGCCCCACCCCACCACGCCGAATACCGTCAACACGCCCGCCGCGATGCCGAAGTACAACAGGGTTTTTGTTTTGCCTCCCATTGCCGCGACCATCGGCGCAACCGTCGACACCGTTCCCGAATGGATCCCGGGCACTTCTATAATAGGCATCCAATCCGCCGCGCCCTCGAACCACGCCTGATCGGTGGGCAACAGCGAACCCTCCGCCAAATACGCGTTGGCATCCTCCAAGGTGTACGGGCCAAACTGCTCCCCGTCGCGGCTC
>DQLO01000277.1 GCA_015660155.1 Verrucomicrobiota bacterium | reverse complement strand
ATGTCTACACTGATCAGGCACTCCAGTGGCTTAAGGCGCGTGATGCCAAGAAGCCTTTCTGCATGATGCTGCATTTCAAGGCGCCGCATCATTCCTATGAATACCCTGAACGCTGGAAGGATTACCTGAAGGACACGCTGATCCCCGAGCCTCCCAGCCTGCATGAGGACGTGGAAAAAACCAGTCCACTCCTTAAGGGTGTGCACGCCTGGCATATGGTAAATAAAAACGGTTATTTTGGTCGGCATGAAAAGGATGAGGAACCGCCGATGTGGCCGCATGATGGCAGTGTTCGCAGTAAAACTTCTGCGGCCTATCAGCACATGATTCACAAGTACCTTCGCGCAGTGGGTGCAGTGGATGACAACATTAAGCGCGTCATCGATTATCTTGAAAAGGAGCGCATCAAGGATGACACCCTGATTATCTACACCAGCGACCAGGGTTATTGGCTGGGCCAGCACGGCCTTTATGACAAGCGCCTGATCCTTGAGGGATCGCTCAAGATGCCCTTTATCGTGCGCTACCCCAAGGAGATCAAGGCCGGCTCAGTCAATGAGACCTTGTGTAGCAACGTGGATTTTGCACCTACACTGTTGGATATGGCAGGAGTGAATGTGCCCAAAGCCATGCAGGGCTTTAGCCTGCGGCCGCTTTTGCACGGGAAAGAGCCCGCCAATTGGCGAAAAGGCATCTGGTACGCCTACTGGGCCACCGGACATTACCACTGGGGTGTGCGCACTCAAGAGCATAAGCTCATCCGCTTTGGGGGGACCAGCGATTATGAATTTTATGATTTGAAGAAAGACCCCTTTGAGATGAATAATCTCGCCGGCCAAACCGACTATGCAGGAGCCATCACCGAGACTGGTCAGCTCTTGGATAAATTAATTAAGCAAGTCGACATCAAACCTGAACAAATGCCCGGAGCAAAAAAGAAATGAAATCTCTTCTAATCACAACAATCGCAGCCGTGGTGCTGGTGGGGTGTGGTGAGTCGCCGCAGTCGACTCTAGCACCAGAATCGAAACCAGTTGCCGAAGCTGCACAACCAGAACCGCCGACAGCCAAAGGACCAGACACCTCAATTCACGGTGCTGCCAATTATGGAAACATCGAAGCCATCAAACAGCACTTGGCTGCTGGCACGGATGTGAATGCGAAGGATAAGTATGGAGGGACTCCTTTGCATCGTGCGGTCGGCAACTTAGTTCGGAAAGAAATCGTCGAACTGCTTATCGCCGCAGGTGCGGATGTGAATGCAAAGGCTAAGAATGGCAAAACACCGCTAGATGAGGCCATCACGGACTTCCGCACCGAAATCGCCAACCTCCTCCGCAAACACGGCGGCAAGAAGGGTGTAGAATTGAAAGTAGAAAAAAAGAAGAAATGAAAAAGATACGGCTAACCATATTGGTTTTTTGCCTCTCTCTTTCTGCCTTTGCGGCGGATAAGAAGGGGCCTTACAACCTGCTGGTTATCCAGACTGATGAGCATCATTTCAAGACGCTCGGTTGTTACGGCGGTAAAATCGTCAAGACCCCCAATATCGATTGGATTGCCAAAAACGGAGCCATCGCTACCAGTTTCTATGCCACCACTCCTGTCTGCTCGCCCTCGCGCGGTGCGCTCATGAGCGGCAAATACCCGCAGCACACGCCGGTGACCAATAACAACATCAAGCTGGGTGATGACATCGTTACCTTTGCCGAGGTGCTGCGCCGCAAGGGTTACGCCACTGGTTACGCTGGCAAATGGCATTTGGATGGTAATGGCAAGCCGCAGTGGGGCCCCAAGCGTAAATTCGGTTGGGAAGATAACCGGTTCATGTTTAACCGCGGCCACTGGAAGATGTTCACGGATGGGCCCAATGGGCCGCGTGTAGGATCCACGAAGAATGGCCGACCGGACTACGGCTTGAAAGGCGCAGATGAAAAGAGTTTCGCTACTGACTGGCTCACCGACAAGGTCATCAACTTTGTGAACGAGAAAAAGGGCAAGTCCTTCTGTTATATGGTGAGCTATCCCGATCCGCACGGCCCCAACACTGTGCGCGCACCGTATGACAAAATGTATCAGGGCGTGAAGGTGCCCATCCCGCGGTCGGTCAACAAAACTCGCGAACAAACGCCTGTGTGGGCGGCGAAGGCACCAAGGCTCACGGCGGATACCATCCGTGTGCTGATGCCCAAGTATTACGGAATGGTTAAGTGTCTCGATGACAACATCGGCCGTATTCTCGATACTTTGCGCAAGAATGGGCAGATAGATAATACCATTATCGTCTTTACCAGTGACCATGGCGATCTCTGCGGCGAACATGGCCGTTTGAACAAGGGTGTCCCCTTTGAAGGTTCCGCGCGCATTCCTTTCCTCATCTATACACCCGGTAAGATCAAAGGCGGAACCGTGGTTGATGAAGCCTTAAGCTGTGTGGATTTTCTGCCCACGGTGATGAGCCTGATGGATGTGGATCACGGCCTTCAAGTGGGCGGCCGCAATGCGGCGAATCTATTCCGCGCCCAGGGCGGTCGCTGGCGGGATCTCACTATTCTGCGCTCCACCAGCAATCCTCAGGCGCAGTGGCTGTGCGCGGTGAGCGATCGCTACAAACTCGTGTACGCTTCCTCCGGCAAACCGTGGCTCTTCGATTTGCAAAAGGACGCGGACGAATTGACCAATCGATTTACCGATCCCGCCTGCCAAGCCATCGTGCGCGAAATGACCGCCGGCCTCATCGAATATTGCAAAACGCAAAAAGATTCCTACGGCGAAGTACCCCACATCAAAGCAGCATTGGCGGCGGCGATGAAGAAGTAAGCACGATCGCGATTTCCCATTGACGCGCGGGGCTGGACGGTCGAGTCTTGGCGCATGCCAAAGCATTCCAATTCCTCTGATTCAAACCGTCGTGAATTCATCAAGAACACCGGCAAGGTGACCGCTGCCTCAGCGTTGGCGGGAGTGGCGTTACCGCGCGTGCACTCGGCGGTGGACGACACGGTGAAGGTGGCGCTCGTGGGCGCAGGCGGGCGCGGCACCGGCGCGGCCAGCAATGCGTTGTCCGTTTCTGCGGGGCACGGCCCCACCAAGCTCGTGGCGGTCGCGGATATTTTTGAAAGCAACCTCAAGAGCAGTCTCAATGGCCTCAAGCGAAAGCACGGCAAGAAAGTGGACGTGCCGGCCGACCGCCAGCACATCGGTTTCGACGGTTACAAGCACGCGATTGATCATCTCAGCAAAGGTGATGTGGCCATCTTCACCACGCCGCCGGCGTTCCGTTGGGTGTTTTACAAATACGCAGTTGAGAAGGGTATCAACGTGTTCATGGAAAAACCGGTGTCGGCCGATGGCTATGGCACGAAGAAAATTCTTGAGATCAATAAAATTGCAAAAAAGAAAAACCTGAAAGTTGGCGTGGGCCTGATGTGCCGGCACAGCCGCGCGCGTGGGGCGATGGCGGAGAAAATTCAGGAAGGTGCCATTGGCGACATCGTGCTGATGCGCAGCTATCGAATGCACGGCCCGGTGGCTTCGTCGCGGACGATCCCGCAAAAACTGCGCGCGGAGTATAATGACATGGAGGAGATTCGCTGGCAGATTAAGCGCTTCCACAGTTTCATCTGGGCCAGTGGCGGTTGTTTCAATGATTTTTACATTCACAATATCGACGAATGCTGCTGGATGAAAGGTGCGGCGATGGGCGATCCGAATAACGCGGGCGGCGATCCCTTTGACGTCATCGGCACGCGCGACAAATGGGCGTGGCCGATCATGGCACAGGCCACCGGCGGCAAGCATTATACGGAAAACAAACAAGGCCAGCCCTACGTTGATCAAAATCTCGACACGTATTCCGTGGAATATACTTACGCCGACGGCACGAAGTTGATGCATTACGGCCGCACGATTCAAGGGTGCCACAATGAGTTTGCCAGTTACGTGCACGGCACGAAGGGCTTTGGCACGTTTTCGGCCAATGGCCATTGGCCCGCGCCGAGTGTGTTGTACAGCGGGCTCACGCCGAACCCGAAAAATCAGATTTGGAAATTCCCCGCGCGGGAGACCAATCCTTATCAGGACGAGTGGGAAGATTTGCTCGACGCCATTCGCAATAACAAACCGTACAACGAAGCCGAACGCGGCGTGCTGGCAAGTCAGGTTTGCAACATGGGCCGCATGGCTGCGCACACCGGCCAACGCGTGATGTGGGATGACGCGCTCAACGCCAAGCCGATGGCGCCGGATTTGGACAAGCTAAAAGGCTTCGACAGCAAAGCACCGGTGACGGCAGATAAGGACGGCTTTTATCCCGTGCCGCAGCCGGGCATCACCAAGAAGAGCGAGTACTAATCCGCGGGCGTGGGCGAAATAAAACCAACCGCACCGCCGCGCGAAAATATGCTGCCCTTCGTGGCGGGCATGTTTTTTATCGCGCTGGGCGTGTATGTGTTGATGTATTCCACCGACCAAAGCCTGCGCTCCAAGGACGGCGGTTGGGTGATCACGTACACGACCAACGAACTGGGCGCGCCGATGATGGTGGTGAATCTCCCCAGCGCGGGCATCACGAATCGCGCGGTAATTTTTAATGGCGAAACCGTGCCGCCGGATTTCAAAACGTACACCACCAATTACGTGACGCCCACGCATTTACCGGTGGCGGTTCCATTCGGGCAATGGTTCCACGGCGACCTCACCTATTTGCCGGGCGTGGTGACGTTCAACGTGTTTGGCGCGGACGCCAACGCCACCGGTTTGCGCCACGAAGTGGAGTTGCAAAAACGCGGCTTGGTGGTGAACCGCAAACGGCACAATTGGCAATCGACCAAGCCGGTGGAAGTATCGCCCGAAGACAAACGTGACTGGCCGGTGCCGGAGTTGAAATAGTTTTATTTCGGGAAGTTTTTGAAATCAAACCCCTTCACCGCCTCGGCGGCGAGCGTGCCAATTTTTCGCCGCAACGGAACCACGCTCGGACCTTTTTCGGTGGGATGAACCCGGTTGCAGAGGAAGATGATGAACGTCTTCGAATGGGGATCAATCCAAATGGAGGGGCCAGTGAAACCGGTGTGGCCGAATGAGCCGGGAGGGAATCTTGTGCCATCTTTTTCGCCGCTCGGGCTGGAGTAGCCGGTGTCAATGTCCCAGCCGAGGCCGCGCTTGGAGGGCATCGCAGAGGGAGTTTGCACGGTGGTCATCAGCTTCACGATTTCCGGTGTAAAGATTGGCGCGCCGCCGTTGAGGAGGCAGCGGGCATACTTGGCGAGGTCGGGCGCGGTGGTAAAAAGCCCGGCGTGACCGGCGACGCCGGCGGTCTTGCGCGCGCGCGGATCGTGCACGATGCCGCGCAGGGCTTGGCCATCGGTAACGGTGGTGGGCGCTACGCGGGCACGTTTTGCGGCGGGTGGAT
>DQLO01000034.1 GCA_015660155.1 Verrucomicrobiota bacterium | reverse complement strand
CCGCCTTCGTGCAAAAATTTAGTGGTCCACGCGGCGTACGGGCCGAAGAGGAGGGATTTTTTGCCATCAATAATCCGCGTGTCGATGTGCGGCACGGCCATCGTCGGCGCGGCGCCGGGCGACATTCCGTACACTTTGGCTTCGTGTTGTTTCACGAGTTCCGGTTTGTGGCACACGAGCCATTGGCCGCCGATGGGGAATCCGCCGAAACCTTTGCTCTCGGCGATGCCGGATTTTTGCAGCAACGGCAAACTGCCGCCACCCGCGCCGATAAATACAAACTTCGTCTGATTAGTAAACTTGCGGCCGGTTTTATTATCCTTCACCTCCACGGCCCAACCTTCCCGCGTGCGGGTGAGATCGGTGACGCGATGCCGCAGCGTGTAGCCGCAGCCATCTTGTTGGCCGAGCCATTCCACGAGCAGCTCGGACAACGCGCCAAAATTTACGTCGGTGCCGCGATCCATTTTGGTGGCGGCGATGGGCGTGTCATCGCGACCGGCCAGCAGCAGCGGTGCCCAATCGCGGATAGTTTCGCGATCGTCCGTGTATTCCATGCTACTGAAAAAGTGATGGGCGCTCATCCCCGCGTGCCGCGATTTGAGAAAATCCACCTGCTCCTGCCCGTAAACAAACGCGATGTGCGGCAGGGCGTTCACGAATTTTTTGGGATCATCAATCATCCCGTTGCGCACCGCGTAGCCCCAGAAATATTTCGACTGCTCGAACTGCTCGAAAATCTCGATCGCCTTGCTCACATCCACCTCGCCATCCGCGCCGCGATCGGGCGTGTAGCTCAGCTCGCAAAGCCCCGCGTGCCCCGTGCCCGCGTTGTGCCAGCCGTTCGAACTTTCCTGCGCCAACTCCTTGGTCACCTCATAAAGCTGAATTTTCAAATCCGGCTGCAGTTTTTTCAACAACGCGCCCAGCGTGGCACTCATCACGCCACTGCCGATTAACACGACGTCCGGATTATCAATGTGTTTGGAATCACTCATCAAAGGCCCGCGACGATGCGCAAAATCGCCCCGCAATCCAAGCAAAGCGTGCATTGATTTTCCCAAGCCACGTCGTACACTCGATGCAGATGCTTGCCCGAATTACATTGCTCGTTTTGGCCACTACGCTGTTTGCCGGTTGCACCGCCATTTCCACCGGTATCCAGTATGTGATCATCCGTCCCTTCATCAACGACCCCAAACCGCTTCACCAAGCCGCCCAATCCGGCGATGCCATTGCCGCCAAACAACTCATCGCCGACGGCGCGAAGGTGAACGCCACGGCGTACGGCCCCGCTTGGACGCCCTTGCATCTTGCCGCGCGCGATGGTCATTTGGCGGTGGTCAAATTGCTGGTGGCCAATGGCGCGAAGGTGAACTCGAAAGATCGTGCCGGTGATCGGCCGCTCGATCTTGCGGCGGAACATCCCGAGATTTCCGATTTCCTGCGCCAACACGGCGGCATCACAAAAACGGAAACTGAAAACCCGAAATGAGATATTTCTTCCCATTGATTTTACTGACCGCGCTGCCGGTCGTCGCCGCCGAATTTGCATCAGCGGATTTGGAGTTTTTTGAAAAGAAAATCCGCCCCGTGCTCGCCGAGCATTGCTACAAATGCCACAGCGCGAAATCAAAAAAACTCAAGGGCGGCCTGCGGCTGGACCATCGCGCGGGCGTGCTGAAAGGCGGCGACAGTGGTGCGGCGATTGTTTCGGGCAAGCCGGAGCAAAGCCGCCTCATCGAGGCGATCGGCTATGACAACGTGGATTTAGAAATGCCACCGCGCGGCAAGTTGACCGCCGCGCAAATCGCTGACCTCACCGAGTGGGTGAAACGCGCCGCGCCGTGGCCCAAGGAATCCGTGGCGGACGGCACCCAAAAAAAATTCAACCTCGCCCAGCGCCGCGCCGAGCATTGGGCGTGGCACCCGGTCAAAAAGCAAACGCCGCCCAAAGTGAAACAAACCGATTGGCCCGCCTCGCCGATTGACCATTTCATCCTCGCCAAACTCGAGGCGGCAAAACTTAAACCCGCTGGCCCCGCATCAAACCGCACCTTCATCCGCCGCGCGTATTTTGACCTCACCGGTTTGCCTCCCACGCCGAAAGCCATCGCAGCTTTTGAGAAGGCCGCAATCATCAATCGCCAATCGGCAATCGAAAATCTCATCGACGGTCTGCTCGCCTCGCCGCATTTCGGCGAACGATGGGCGCGACATTGGCTGGACCTCGTGCGCTACGCGGAAACCTTCGGCCACGAATTCGATTTCCAAAATCAGGAGGTGTGGCGCTATCGCGATTATGTCATCCGCGCCTTCAATGCCGACGTGCCGTATGATCGCTTTGTAAAAGAACACATCGCGGGCGACCAAATCAAACCGCGCTTTGCAAAGAATGGCGGCTGGAACGAGAGCCGCCTCGCCACGGCGTGGTGGTGGCTCGGCCAGCATTGCCACTCGCCGGTGGACATCCGCGCGTACCAAGCCGAAACCATCGACAACCAAATCGACGTCATCGGCAAAGCGTTTCAGGGAATGACTATCGCCTGCGCACGTTGCCACGACCACAAGTTCGACGCCATCAGCACGCGCGATTTTTATGCGCTGTACGGCATGATCGAAAGTAGCAGTTTTTCGCACGGCTCGGTGGAAGGCCCCGCGAAGTTTGGCGATACGCAGAAGGCATTGGCGGAAATTAAAGGCGCGTTGGAAAAAACTTTTGCGGCCCAACTCAAGCCCGCCGCTGCGCCCAAAGCCACTGCGGCGCCGAAGGGGTATCGATTGATTTCCGACATTCGCCGCACTCACGGCAAAGATTGGTTTGCCGATGGCGCGGCGTGGGCGAACGCACTGACGAAGACGGGCGAGTTCACCGTGGAAGCCGGTGGCCTTCGTGGCGTGCCGGTGGATTGGCTGCACAGCGGGCTGATAGGCCGAAAATTTCAGGGCACGCTTCGGTCGCAGACTTTTGAGATTACGGAAAAACATATTCACCTGCTCGCGCTCGGCCGCGATGTGCGCGTGAATGTGGTGATTGATAATTTCAAAATCATTCAAAATCCAATTTACGGCGGCAACACCCGCACGCTCAACAACGAGCAACCGCATTGGGTGACCTTCAACGTGACGATGTGGAAAGGCCATCACTGCTATTTGGAAATCGTCGACCTCTCCATCGCAAATCACAACGGCAAAGGGTTGAAGCCCGACGGTTACGCGGCGGTGCAGCAGCTTTGGCTTTCCGCGAATGGCAGGCCGCCCGCCGGTGCGTTGCCAAAGTTGGCTGAACTCATCAAGCCGAGTGGCGCGGAAGCGGAGGCGTTGTTAAAAAAATATCAGCAACTCGCCAACGCCGTGCCGCGCCCCGCCACGGTGCCGGTGATGCTCGAGGGCACGGCGCGGAATGAAAAAGTATTCATTCGCGGCAGGCACGGCAATCTTGGGCCGGAAGTGCCGCGGCGTTTCCTCACCGCGCTGGTCGGCGAACATCCGCCGATGCCCGCCGGTTCGGGTCGCATCGCATTGGCCAATCACCTCGCCGATGCCGCCAACCCCCTCACCGCCCGCGTGTACGCCAATCGCATTTGGCATCACCTCCTCGGGCGCGGCATTGTGCCGAGCACGGATAATTTTGGCGTGCTCGGCGAAGCCCCGACGCATCCGGAACTGCTTGATTGGCTGGCGAATCGGCTGGTTGAAAACCGTTGGTCCACCAAAAAACTCATCCGCGAAATAATGCTTTCGCGCACGTACCAATTGAGCAGCAAACCCGCCGCCGCCGCCACCGAAACCAAGGACGCCGCCAACGTGCTGCTCCACCGCATGCGCGTGCGGCGGCTGGAAGGCGAAGCCATCCGCGATGCGATCCTCGCAGTGTCCGGCCGGTTCGACAAAAAAATGTACGGCCCGCCCGTGGCCGTGCATCTCACTCCATTTATGGAAGGCCGCGGCCGTCCGGGGCGCAAAGGGCCGGTTGATGGCGCGGGCCGCCGCACGATTTATCAGGAAGTGCGCCGCAATTTTCTTTCGCCCATGATGCAGGCTTTTGATCAGCCCTTTCCGCTTTCCACCTTCGGCCGCCGCACTTCGTCCAACGTCCCCGCCCAAGCGCTGATTTTGATGAACGATCCTTTCGTGGTCGAGCAATCCACACTTTGGGCCAAACGCATTCTCGCCGTGAACGAACCCGCTCGCATCCGCGCCGCCTACGAAACCGCCTTCGGCCGCCCCCCCAACGCGAACGAACAACAAGCCGCCACCGCCTTCCTCCAAACCCAAGCCAAAGCCCACGGCGAAAAACAACCCGCCGAAAAATCCTGGGCCGATCTCTGCCACGTGCTGTTCAACGTGAAGGAGTTTGTGTTTTTGAATTAGGCTTGGTAACCCTCTCCCGCGCTACGGCGTAAACCCAAAAAATGGCAGCCATTGAGGCAGAGAATTTGACGCGCGTTTATCGCGTGGGCGATGGGGAGGTGCGGGCCTTGGACGGCTTGAGCCTGTCGGTGCCGGAGGGTGAGCTGGCGGCGGTGGTGGGGCCGAGCGGTTCGGGCAAGTCCACGCTGCTGGCGTTGCTGGGCGGGCTGGACACAGCCACGGCGGGGCGCGTGAGCGTGCACGGCGAGGCGCTGGAAACGAAGTCCGCCGATGAATTGGCGGCTTACCGGCGCGATTCGGTGGGATTTATTTTTCAGGATTTCTTTTTGCTGGGCCATCTCACAGCGGAGGAAAATGTGGAGGTGCCCCTCAAGCTCGCCGGAGTAGATCGCATCGAGCGCCGCGCCCGCGCGCGGGAGTTGATTGAGCTGGTGGGGCTCGGCCATCGCGGCGGGCATTTGCCCAATCAACTTTCCGGCGGCGAACGCCAACGGGTAGCCATCGCGCGCGCGCTTTCCAATCGACCCAAACTCGTGCTGGCCGATGAGCCCACGGGGAATCTCGATGAAAAAATTGGACAAGAGATCATCGAGATTTTGGTGAAACTCAATGCGGACCAAAAAATGACGATGGTGATGGTGACGCACAATCCGCTGGTGGCCGACCGCACGCGGCGACAGTTTCGGCTGGGCAGCGGGAAATTGATTGAGGAGACGGTGAAGCCATGAAGACGCGCGATTTGCTCCATGACGTTTTCCTGAACTTGACGCGCAAAAAAATGCGCACGGCACTCACGATGGTGGGCGTGATCATCGGCGCGTTGGCGGTGGTGACAACCGTTTCGCTGGGGAACGGCCTTTCGTTTTTTCTCGATCAACAAGTGCGCGCAGTGGCCAACCCGCTCACGGTGGAGGCGTGGCCCAAGAAAGGGGGGCGACCCGATCGCGCGGCGCGCAGTATGTTCAAAAACATCGGCAAGGCACCGCAGGAAATTAAGAAGGAAAAGGAGGATGATTTTTTTGGCTCGCTGAAAATCAAGACCATCGAAAATGAGATGGTGGAAAAAATGCGCAAGATCGATGGCGTGGAACGCGTGCAACCGAAAGTGTTCGTGCTGGCGCGTTCGGTGCAGCTCGACGACGACACGCGCGAGTTCGATACCATCGTGGTGCCGTGGATCGATGCCGGAGCGCAAGTGCTTTCCAGCGGCCCGGGTTTCTCGTCCATCGACGCGCACGAGTGCATCATCTCCGAGGCCTATTTGGAGTCGATGGGGTTCGACAGTCCCGACCAATTGATGGG
>DQLO01000238.1 GCA_015660155.1 Verrucomicrobiota bacterium | reverse complement strand
TCGCGGGCCGTGGCGTCTTTAGGTTGGGTTAGTGAGTTAGGCGATGGCGGCGAGCGCGGGGTCTTCCAATAAGCTGGCGTTGGCTTCCATTGCGAAATTGTATGCGTTTTGGAGGTCGTTGATTTTCCCAACGGCTTCGAAGGGATCGTCACCGGAGCGGCTCAAATCCTGCGCAATGCCGTCGGCAACGGGCTTCATCGGATCATCGGCGGGCACTTCCTCGGCGGCAACCTGCGCGGCCATTGAGAACTGCCGGACGGCCTGCGAGGAGGAAAGATCGGTGCTCCGGACGGCTTCGGTCTCCCGTTGCTGTGCGGGAATGGGCGCAACCGTGCGCGCCCGCACTTGCTGGGCTTGGAGGGCCTGCAGTGCGACACCTTGCGGTGAACCTATGTTATCGACGTTGGGAGACACTTGCTTCGTTTACGGTTGGGTCAGTTGCGTCCTTGGTTTCTTTTACTTACCACAGGGTGGGCAAGCGCGCAAGCGATTTTTTTCAAAAAACAATAGAAAAACTAACAATTGTACGTGTTCGGATGAAATAATACGTGTCCGGATGATTTTGTTTTTGGCACGTCACAACCCTTGATTAGCAACATCCAAAGCACCGGAACCAGCACCACAATCACAATAAAAATCAAAATCGAGTTGCGAATGGACGTCAGCAAATCATTGGTGCGATCCAAGCGGTGCACAACTTTTTCGTGATACCGCGGGTCATCAATATCCATCGGCTCACTTTCTTCCTCCATCACTTGGATCGTGTCATCGCGCCCCAACACGAGGTACGCGATCACCACCAGCAACACCACCACCAGCGTGATGATAAAAATCAAATCGTCATTCCCCTTGGCCAGCCATAGCAATTGCATCGGCGGATTATATTGGATTGGCTCGTCTCACGCAAAAGTAAATAATCCCCGCCCATGGATCCACTCGAACCCCCCGCGCTACATTACGTGAAAGCCGCCTTCGGCTGGATCGAGCTGGGCAATGTGCCTGAAGCGCTTGCGGAGCTGGCGCGCATTCCCGTGGAGCTGCAGTCCCTGCCCGCCGTGCAGGCCGCGCGATTGGATTGTCTCGTTGCCGCCGAGCATTGGGACGACGCCGCCGCGCTGGCGGGCGTGTTATGCGAACAGCACCCGGAGGAAGCCGGCTTGTGGCTGCATTTTGCCTATGCCATGCGCCGATGCGAAGGCGGCAGCATCGAACAGGCACACGCAGTGCTCGCCCCGCGCGTGGAGCAGTTTCCCGCCGACTGGCTCATCCCGTATAACGTGGCCTGTTATCTTTGCCAAATGAACCGCCTGCCCGAGGCACGCGAATTGCTCGAACTCGCCACCGCCGTCGGCGGCGATCGCGTGGAGGAACTGGCGAAGAACGATGAAGACTTGGCGCCCTTGCGGGGTGAAAGTTAAAAGTTACTTTTGCTTTTTTACTTCCTCCAGAAATTTCACCACATCCTCCGCCGTATTATATCCGTGCAATGCCATGCGCAAACGGCCGGCGTGATTCATCACGTGCACCTCGGC
Source organism: Verrucomicrobiota bacterium (assembly GCA_015660155.1). Classification (GTDB taxonomy): domain Bacteria; phylum Verrucomicrobiota; class Verrucomicrobiia; order Limisphaerales; family UBA1100; genus JACNJL01. The sequence goes on along the minus strand of DQLO01000238.1, from coordinate 1,909 downwards.
GGCCTCGAGCGCGGCGTGAAGGGCATCGGGGTCTTCAGGCCGGATGGCAAGGATGCCGCTGAAGTTGCCCGTGCGTTGCGCGGCCATGGGCGGGTGGCCGAGGTCGCGCAGGGCGGATTCCATTTGGGCAACGAGCGGATCGGCGTGCGCGGCGATGTTGGCCACGCCGATGGTTTCGAGGTAGCGCAACGAAGCATTCAGCGCGTAAAGGGCGGCATAGTTTGGCATCCCCACGGAGAAACTGGCCGCGCCGAGCTTGCGCACCGTGCGTTCAAAGCGGTCGGGCTCGAAGGCGTTTTCCAAATGAAACCAGCCGCCGGCGTGGGTGGTGATGGCATCGGCCTTTTGCGGAATGCCCACGATGCAGCCGCCGTGAATGCCGAGCACCCACTTGTGCGTGCTGGAAATAAGAATGTCAAAGTCGGTGCAGTCCAATTCAATGCGGCCCAGCGCCTGCGTGATATCGACCGCCACTCTCGCTTGCGGCGCGTGTTCGCGCACGGCGGCGATGAACGGCGCCCAGTCGAGCCGATGCCCGTTGTAAAAACTCACCAGCGAAACCTGCACCAACCGCGTGCGGTCATTGAGCAACGCCGGCAAATCGTTGGCGTCCAGCGCGCCGTCCGTTGCTTTCCACAAATTAACCTTGGGCGGCGTGGCGGCATTGAGCCAGGGCGTGGCGCCGGCGGGGAAATCTAAATCGGTAATCACCACTTCATCGTCCGCGCCGAGGTGCAGTGCGTTGGCCAGCAAATTGTACGCCTCGGAACTGCACGAACAAAACGACACTTCGTCCGTTTGCAATCCCACCATCCGCGCGGCCACCTCGCGGCAGGCTTCGAGCGTGGCGTTGTGCGCCTCGCGGCCGCGCATGCCGAGGCCTTTGTCGCGCGCATATTGCGCCAGCGCCTCGGGCACGCACGCGGGCGGGATGCTCTCGGCGGCGGTGTTCAGATAAGCCATGCCGCGCAGCGCGGGGAAATCGGCAAGGCGGCTTTCGGGCGTCAGCATGCGCGAGTGTAACGACCGATCACTCCGGCCGCAACTCGTGGAGTTGATCTGCGGCGGGATTTTCTAAACGGGTGACTGCGCCGCCGGGCCAGCGGGCTTCGATGCTTTTTATTTTTGAAACTTTGCCCAAACCAAAATGCAGCGTCGCCGGTTGCTGGGCGCGGAATGAATCGCCGCTGATAATTTGCCGTGTGACCGCTCCGCCCTCGTATCGCACGGTAACGTGCGCGCCCATGCACCGCCCGCGCAAGCGCACGCCCACCCAATGGCCGGTCGCTTTCGCGGTGTTTCGCAGCACGTGGAGGGTGATGCCTTTGGGCGTTTGCTCCGCCACGATGAGGTCGAGCCGGCCATCGCCGTCCACATCCGCGCTCACCGCGCTGCGGCCATCGAAGGCGTGGCCCAATCCCATCAGAAAACCGGCCTCCACGAATGCGCCTTTGCCTTCGTTGAGAAAAAACGCGTTGTGCTCGTTGCCGCACCACGATTGGCGCGCGGCCTCGTTTTGCTCGTGCAACATCATCAATGCCGGGTTTTTCCCCGAACTCTCACTATATATAGTGTGCCGCCAAAAAGTGGAATCGAAGTCCGGTTTGCCTTTTTTAGTGCGATGCCCGTTGGCGACAAAGAGATCCGCATCGCCGTCGTTATCAAAATCCATCGCCACGCAGCCGCTGCTCCAGCCCGTGCGGGCAAGGGCGGGTGGTGTGGTGGGATTGAGAAAGCGCCCGTCATTGAGTAGCAATTTATTGCCCGCGCTCATTCCTGCGCGCTGGCGGTTGTGCTGTGGGAAATCCGCGTGCCCAAGGCCCATCGATTGCAACCGCCGCGCGGCGGTGGAACTGCGGCCGGCGAGAAACACATCCGTCATTCCGTCCCCATTGAAATCCGCCAGCGC
>DQLO01000107.1 GCA_015660155.1 Verrucomicrobiota bacterium | reverse complement strand
TGTACCGCCCATTTTGCATCAGGAGAAATACTATAACTGTGCGAGCCGATCTGTTCCGCAGGCGACAGTTGCATCAGCTCTTTTCCATCCAGGCCGATGCGATAAAGATAACGCTGCGTTGCATTATGAGGCGAAGCGATAAAATATAGCCATTGATTAGCTTCATCGATTTTTAGCGCGCGAATAACATCGTAGTTCCCACCGGTCACCTTCTGCACGGCCTCGCCCTCACGGCTCACCAAATATACTTGCCGCCATCCTTCACGCTCGCTCACGTAGGTGAATTGATTGCCTTTATCAATCCATGTTGTGAATCCGAACCGGATCTCAATCCACGCGTCATCACGATCGGTGTACACGGTTTTCACTTCGCCATCGCGCGCGTTGGCGAGCATGACGCGATTTGTATTCTGAAGACGATTGAGCTGCTGTAGATGCAATTCTTCAGAACTCTCTGCCCATTCCATACGAGCAAGGTAATGATTACGCGGATCGCCGGGCACTTTCATCCAGGTAGTCTTACCATTCTTTAGTTGCACCACCCCTACACGACAAATCGCATTGGTCTCACCGGTTTTCGGATAACGAAAGGTAATTAGTTTAGGATAGTAACCGGACACATTATTGAGCATGTGCATCAGGGGCACACCTTCTTCATCCAATTGCCAGTAGGCGATCGACTTGCCATCAGGGCTCCAGCGATAGCCATCGCGCAGGCCTAGTTCCTCCTCGTACACCCAGTCGAAGGTTCCATTAATCACTGTATCACTGGAGCGTTCTGTCAGGACACGAATCTTGCCGCTCTTTAAATCCTCTACATACACATTTTTTTCACGCACGTATGCCACGTGATTACTATTGGCCGGAGAAAACTTGGCGAACATCAGCGTAGATGGCTTGGCCTTCCCTCCCAGTTTCTGCAACTTGCCGCTGGCGCGGTCGAGCACCCAGTAATCCCCACGCGTATTGGATCGCCATACGCGTTTGGAATTGGTGTAAATTAGCACCTTAGACAAGTCCTTGGTGAAAGTGTAGCCGCTCAATTTCAGCGGCTTCTTTTTATCCTTGAGAATCAAGGACTTGGCGGCCACGAGGATTTTCTTTTCCCCAGTGGCCGGATTGTATTGGACAATATCCTGTGCGTCCTTGGTCTCTTTGGATTTCTCCTGTCGCACGTAGCCCTGCCCCGGCTCCAGCCATTTGAGTGAGTAGCTCTTTGAGTCAAACTCCTTTTTGACGTAGATGCGATCTAGCGTCAGCAGTGGACCGGGCTCAGGTTTCTTTTTGTCCTCAGCCAGAGCCATATATGACAACAGCGCAGCTGTTAGAAGAAATCGATGCATGGCAAGGAGGTTGCCGCTTGCTGTGGGCTGAGGCAAGCAAACTAGAGACTAGGCCGGCTCACGTGTTCGTTTACCGTTCAGCATGGTGCCGATAAAGGTATACCGGATCACAAATTCATAGATCAAAAGCAACGGGAGAGTTGTGGCTGCGCAGGCGATCAGGAATTTGGGGAAGGCGGGCAGATCCCACGGGCTGATCCATGCCTGCACAAACATGATGACCGGCAGATGCAAAATGTACAGCCAGTAGGAGGAATCGGAAATGTAGCGGATGAACTTGTTTTCGCCGGAGAAGAATTGGCGGAAGAATCCGATGAAGCTGAAAACCATCAGCCACGTGTAAGCCACCGTGCAGGCAGCCAGCAGCGGGCCGTTGTTTCCGCTGCGGACGAGGCAGAGCCCCGCAAAGAGGAGCGGCACGGCGAGGGCGAAATGCAGTGGCCACAGTTTGCCTGTTTTATTTTCAAACGAATCGCGTCCATAACACACCGCGCCGAACCCAAAAAAGATGGCGTAATAAATCAGGATCGGCGGCCACGGCAGGAAACCCACGGCGGTGGCCGGGCCAAAATCGCCGGGCATCATCAATTGCGGCACCCAAGTCACCGGCAGTAGCCACAGCCAGCGGCACGGCGAAGTCACCAGCCAATCGGGCAACGCCTTCCATTTTAGTTTGCCCAGCAGCCACGTGACCAAAAGAAACCCCGCCACCAGCCAAGCGAGGTAATAGAGAAACCACAGATGATGAAACACCGGCGCGAAAAAGATTAGCATGATCAGGCCGCCCAGTGCGCCCTTGAGGTTGCCGCCCTCGGATTGTTCTCCGCCAGCTTCGGTGAGCATTTTGGCGATGACCGGCCGGGTGGTCTTGACGCGTTCCAAGTCCAGGTCCAACTTCAGCAAGGTGTCAAAAAATTTGTAGATGCCTTCCACTTGCCCCCACGGTCCGGACACATTCGAGAGTGGGGTTTCGCCTTTATTATTTTTAGCGTTCACCTCCGCCCCGTTTTCCAAGAGCAGCTCGACGATTTTCGTGTGGCAGAAAAAAGCCGCCATGTGAAGAGCCGTGTCCCCTTCTTTATTTTTCGCATTCACCTTCGCGCCGGCTTCCACCAACAACCGGGCCGCTTCGGCATTGCCATAAAGCGCGGCAATCATCAGCGGCGTGCTGCCGCCGGTTGGCTCCCGCGTTTCCAGATCCGTGTCGCTCGCAATGTGCTGCTCGAGCGCCTCCACGTGTTCCGGATCCAAGGCAGTGAAAATATCCACCCCCACAGATTGCCCTGAAGTTTTCGGCTTGGTTTCTGAAAACGCGCCATCCGTTTGCATCGTTGCAACTTCCTTTTTTTTGAAATCACCATAGATCCCCACGGGAATAATGAGTATCCAGATAATGGGCACGAAGATGACCAGCGGCAGCAGGATCCGCATGGCGCGGTGTTTGGCCAGTGCCTTCAACCCGCGCTTGCGCCACAGCATGGCGGTGAAAAAACCGCTCACCAAAAAAAACAGCGGCAGCCGAAAGCCATGAATCGCGTGCAGCGCAAATTCGTAAAGGCTGTATTTTTCCGGCACCTCCAGCCCCGCCTGCTCAAGCGGCGCGGCCATCGCGGTGGGCACCTCGACCATCGGCTGCTGCAAATCCTGCGCCGGCCAAATGGGCACGGGAAAAAACGAAAGCACGCCGTGCAACACAATGCCCAGCAGCATTGCGAAGGCCCGCAGTGCATCTAGGTCGTGGAAGCGTTTCTTTTCCAACACCGGCGGAAGCGGTGTGGACTCAATGACAGGAGATTGTTCCACAAAAAGTTACCCAGTGCTAACGCAGCATTTCGGCGATTTTAGGCCGAGTTTGC
>DQLO01000358.1 GCA_015660155.1 Verrucomicrobiota bacterium | reverse complement strand
AGCTGCAAAAAATCCCGGCGAACAATGCCATCGCAGCGCGCAATTGAGTTGCTAGTTTTCATCAATGATTAAACCCAAACTCGCGTGTGTTCAGCAGAGCCCACAGTAGATCTTGCCAACCTTCTTTTGTGCCTTTGACTTCAGCAATGTGTTTGAGGCATTGCGCGCGTTCTTTGTCGTTTGGGAAACGCGAAAGCGTTCGCAAAAACATTTCATCCAACATCGCGTTGGGTTGGGGTTGGATTTTCAAAAGCGCGGCAACCGCCGGCCCCAGTTTTTTGTTGAGCGCGGGGTCGTTGATTAAATGCAGTGCGGACGAAAGGCCGCCGCCGAATTGGGTGGGGTCGGCGCAGTTGTCGGTGCGCGGGCAGCGGCCGAAGACGTCGAGCGTGTACGACGGCACTTGAGCATCGAGCAACTGCACCGCGCGCGTGCCTTTGGGTTGGCCCGCGTAAACGTTCGGTTGGCCAGTGGCTTGGGCAATGGCGTCGGCCTTCACCGGCGCGGGAAGTGGCTTGAGATACGCGTGCGAAAAAAGTTGGGTGTCGGTGCGGTTGGCGGCGGTGGCGAGAGAGGAAAGTTGATACGCGCGCGAGGTGGTGATGTCGTGGATGAGGCGCCGCAAGTCGAATTTATTTTTCACAAAACTGGCGGCCAACGCGTCGAGCAACGCGGGGTTCGCGGGCGGATTGGAAACGCGCAAATCATCCACCGGCTCTACGAGGCCGCGCCCCATCATTTCGCGCCAAACGCGATTGGCCATGGCACGGGCGAAGAACGGATTGTCCGGATGCGTGAGCCAATCGGCCAGCGCGGGACGATAATCAAGACCGTCGGCCTTGGCGGTTTTCGATGCGCCGAGCGGGCTGGGCAACACGACTTTCTCCGTGCGCGGATGCCGCACTTCGCCGCGTTCCACGAGCACCAACTCGCCGCCCTTCACGCGGGTACGCGCAAAGAACGCGGCGAATCGGTGATAGTCCGCTTGCGTCCAGCGGTCGAAAGGATGATTGTGACAACGCGCGCAAGCGACCCGAATGCCGAGCAGCGTTTGGCTGACAAACTCGCCCATATCGCGCGGGTCGGTTTTCTGCCGCTGGAAATTCGCGGCGGCGTTTTGGGTGAGATTCCCGCGAGCGGTGAGCAGCGCGCGGGCGACTTGGTTCATCGGCGTGTTATTTTTGATTTGCGCGCGAAGCCAATCGCGATAGGCGCGCGCAGGTTCGGCGCCCAGTTTTTTTGAGTCGATGAGCAACAGGTCGGCAAACTTCAGCGTCCAAAAATCCACAAACGCCTCGCTGCCGATGAGGCGGTTGATGAGCTTTTCGCGATTGGGATTTTTTATAAACGCGCGCACCTCGGTAGAGGTGGGAAGGCGTCCGGCCAAATCGAGCGTGGCGCGCCGCAGAAAAACCACATCGCCCGCCAGCGGCGAAACCGGAATGCGCATTCGGCTCAATTCGGCAAAAACTTTTTCATCAATGAAATTGTGCGGCTTGGGGAAGTCGTTTTTCAATTCGTGCTTAAACGGCACGGCCACACGAGCAGCGGTCACTTGCCCTGCCGCGCGAATCATAATGGCACCGAGGCCCGAGCGCTCGATGGTCACTTGGCCGGTTTTGCCCACCGTGGCCACGGCGTCGTTTTGGGTAGTATAAAGCGCCATCGCGGTGACGTCGCGCGTTTGGCCGTCACTGAAATGGGCCATCACTTTGAGTTGCGCGGAGTGGCGCAACTCGGCGGGCGTAACGACGAGCTTTGTCACTTGCAAATCCGTTTTCCCAAACGGCGCGCCGGCGGCTATCCAGTCGCGCACGGCTTTCCAGTCGGCGGATTGGGCACGGAGTTTTTGGCCGCCTTTGTGGTCGAGATCGCGCGAGGGTTTGCGCAGAAAAAGACTGCGCTCGGGATTGGCAAAATCGATGCGCCGCCCGCCCCGCTCGCGGGTGATGGCGGCGTGATCGGCGGCGGGGTCATCGCCCAAGAGGCTCAGCTTGAACCCGCCCTGCCCCGTGGCCGCGCCGTGGCATTTGCCGGCGTTGCAACCGGCTTGCGTGAGGCGCGGCAAAATGTCCGTGGGAAAATGCCACGCGCGCTCGGCCGCCGTTGCGAGCACGGCGCCGCAAAAAAACACGGCGACGAATGGCCGCGCGGCGTTCATTTTTTTGAGTGGCGACCGATGAAAGCGCGCCCGGATTTTTGCGCGTACGGTGTGCCGTAGTTTACGAAGATGACGCGCGTGAGACCGTCGCACGCTTGTTGCAGCAAATCGGCATCGTCACCGGCGCGGGTTTTCATTTGAGTGAGCACGCGGTCCACATCGGCGTCGGTGTTGGTTTTTTGGATGAACTGGCGGAGCATGCCCACGAGGCGCCCATCCGTCGGCACTGCGCCGGGCAAGGGCTTCTTCGGCGCATTGGTGTTGGGACGCTTCGGGCGCGGCTTGGGGCGTTGATTGGTTGGCTGTTGTTGCCGCAAAAACTTTACCTCGGCGATGAGTTTTCGGATGGCTTGTTGGCGGGCGGCATCGGTGCTGAGGTCGAGGCGTTCCAGATTTAACGGCCGGCGCATGGGACGGCGTTGGTTGGGATTCTGCCGCGCTAAGAGCGCCTCGGCGGTGGGCGGCTTTTTATCACCGGCGAGCTTTGCCATCGCGGCAATGATGCCCGGCGCGTCGGCGATGCCCGGCTGCACCAGGGCAAAGTTCGCGGTCACCTTGCCGTTCTTCGCGAGTACGAGGGTCATCAGGCATTCCTTGTTGAGGCCGTAATTTCCTGGGCCCTCGATGCCGTCCAGCGAATAGCCGACTTGCGCGCGCGTCTTCAGCGAGTTTACCACGCGCGGCAAGCCACGGTCGCCCTGGATGGGATCGTCGATGAGAAAAATAAATTCCGTGTTCAGCTTGGCTTTTTGGTCCGCGCCATAATGGTCCACCACGCGCATCAACGGCGCCATCGAACGCTCCAGGCCGTGCAGGAAAACCAACACCACCGGCCGGTCGCCGGCGGCCTTGATGGGGTCGCGCTTGTCGCCCGGGCCTTGAGCGGTCAGTACGCGCACCTCGAATGGGGTGACCTTTTCGCCCGGCTGCGGCCCAGAGAAAACTTTTTCTTTATCCGCCGCAAAGAGGCTCGCGGCGGTCAAGGTGGTGATGGCGATGACGGTTTTCATTGAGGGCAAAAGCTACCACGGTCGGGTGAGAGGGCCAATGGTTTTTTGGTAGGGACGCGCACAGCGCGTCCCTACCGAGCCCCTGTGAACGACCTTCGCTTGAAATTCATCCGTCAAGGCCGTCAAGCTGCCGCGTGAGTTTTGGGCATCGATGTTGGGCGGAGATTGATTTGGACGCGTTGCGCGGGAATCTCGCGTGGTTGCGGCATCGCGTTGGCGCGGGCGGCAGTATCATGACCGTGGTGAAGGCCGACGCGTACGGGCACGGGCTGCGCCAAATCGCCGCGTTGTTGATGCAAGCGGGCACGGATATTTTTGGCGTGGCGAATCTCAATGAGGCGCGCGATATCCGCGCGGTGGGTCGCGGCTGGCCGATCGTGATGCTCGGCGCGTGTTTGCCCGATGAGGTGGAACGCGCGGTGAAGGATAATGTGATGCCCACGCTTTCCACCGTGGACGAGGCCCGCCGCTTTTCGCGCACGGCAAAAAAGCTCAAGCGCACCGTCAACGCGCATGTGAAAATTGACACCGGAATGGGACGGCTCGGCGTTGCGCCCGAGCACGCCGCAGAGTTGCTCGATGCCATTGCGCGACTGCCCAACCTCAACGCCGTCGGCCTCTATTCCCATTTCGCCTCGGCGGAAAGTGACGCCGCGTTTTCGCGCCGCCAACGTAGTCAGTTTAATAAATTAGTAAAACAACTCACCGCCAGCGGGCACACGTTTACGCACGTCCATATGAACAATAGCGCCGGGCTGCTGCACGAGCCGGATTCCATTTACAATCTTGCGCGGCCGGGCTTGCTCGTTTACGGCGTGCTGCCGCATGGCCGCCGGCGCGTGACGGCGGCCATGAAACGCAACCTCCGACCCGCGCTCGCGTGGAGTTGCCGCGTGAGCCTCGTGAAGAACATCGCCAAAGACACGCCGCTCAGCTACGGCCGCAGCTTCATCGCGCCGCGCCGGATGCGCGTGGCCACGCTCACGGCGGGCTATGGCGATGGCTTCATGTGCAGCGCGGCGGGCAACGCGAAAGTTTTGGTGGGTGGCAAACTTTGCCCCGTGCTCGGCCGCGTGACGATGGACCAAATGCTCGTCGATGTTTCAAAAATAAAATCCGCGAAGCCCGGCGACGAAGCGGTACTCATCGGTCGCCAAGGCAAACAGGAAATCACCGCGCACCAACTCGCCGACTGGACGGGCACGTTGCCGCTCGAAGTACTCACCGCCATCGCGTACCGCGTGCCGCGCGTGTATCGCGGCGGGCAGGCGGCTTGACCTCGCGCCGCCAATCGCCTCTACTGCCGCCGTGGGAGGCACACGGCAATCAGCCAAACAACCAATGAGCGTCACGCGCTTCGTCGGGCTCGTTTTCAAAGGCGCGGCGATGGGCGCGGCCAACGTCATCCCCGGCGT
>DQLO01000411.1 GCA_015660155.1 Verrucomicrobiota bacterium | reverse complement strand
GCCACGTTGAAAATCGCGATGCGTTTTTCGCCGACGTCGAAGGCCTTTCCCTTGCCCTCGGCGATTTCGTCCACGCTGGCAATGGTGGTGGCGGCACTCATCACATCATGCCCAGCTCAAGCCGCGCAGCTTCGGTCATCATGTCGCGGGTCCATTGCGGTTCCCAAACGAGTTCCACTTCCACTTCATCAACCGTTTCCACGCATAGAATTTTATTTTCCACGTCCGCCTGAATCGTCGGGCCCATTCCGCAGCCGGGCGCGGTGAGCGTCATTTTCACGCTCGCTTTGTGGCCGCCGTCCTTCAAATCCTCAAGATGGCAATCGTAAATCAATCCGAGGTCGACGATGTTCACGGGGATCTCCGGGTCGTAGCAGGTTTTCATCTGCTCCCAAACTTGCTTTTCCAAATCCTCCGCCGTCTCGGCTTTTTTGACGGACGTGCTTTGCACTTCCTGCCCGATGGCGTCGGCATCCTTGCTGTCGATGCGAAACATGTTGCCGTTCACCACCACCGTAAACGTGCCGCCAAGCGACTGCGTGAGAATCGCGGTCTCGCCTTTTTGCAGCGTGACGCGCGTGCCCGAGGGCACCACCGACGCCTCCACATCGCGCTCGATCGCCACCGTTTCCGATTGGCCCATCATTCCGCCGCCCCCACTTCAATTGCTTGAGCGAGTTCGCGCACGCGCTGCACCATTGCGAACAATCCGTTTTTGCGCGTGGGGCTGAGGTGCGAGGCGAGCTGCAATCTATCGAGCTGCGCTGGGCCATCGGTGTCCAAAATTTCCCGCGCGGTTTTGCCGGAGTAAATGGTGAGCAACACCGCGATAAGCCCCTTCACAATAAACGCATCGCTATCGGCCACGATGGTGATGTGGCCGTCGGCTTCGGGCAGCAGCTTCATCCACACCTGCGCCTGACAACCATGCACGCGATTGGCATCGCATTTGTCTGCCTCACCCATCGGCGGCAATTCCTTGCCGAGGTCGATTAGATAACCAAAGCGCGATTCCCAATCGCCGAGTAACTCAAAGTTGTCGGCCAGCTCATCAATGCTGTTCAATGCGGCAGTCATCAGTTTTCCAAACGATCCCACACCAACCGATCCAGCTCCTCGCGCGCCGGGGCGCATCCGATGCGCGCGATGATTTCACCGGCGAAGGCGTGCATGATCATTCGCCTCGCCGCTTCCTCATCGAGCCCGCGCGTGCGCAGGTAAAAAATCTGCTCGGCATTCATTTGGCCAATCGTCGCGCCGTGCGTGCACTTCACGTCGTCCGCATAAATTTCCAGTTGCGGTTTGGTGTTCACCGTTGCGTTATCGGAGAGCAATAGATTTTTATTCGTCTGCTTCGCATCCGTCTTGTCCGCGCCTTTGTGAACGTGAATGCGCCCGTGGAAAACCGCACGCGCATGGTCATCAAGGATGCCGTTAAAATATTCGTGACTGTCACAATGCGGTTGCAGATGATCCGCCACCATATGATGATCAATGAGCTGTTTGCCGCGCGGCAGGTACAAACCGTTCAGCACCGCCTCAATGCCGGTGCCATCGAGCCGCGCGCGGATGTTGTTGCGCGCGATGCGGCCGCCGAGCGCGATGGAGTGATGCGCCACGCGGCTGTCGCGTCCCATCGAGGCGTGCAAACCGGCCACGTGAAACGCAGCCGTGCTTTCATCCTGAAACTTCAAGTGCTCGAGCTGCGCATTGTCACCAACGGAAAGCTCGGTGATGACGTTGTTAAAATACGCGGCGTCTTCGCCCGTCCAGCTTTCGAGAATCGTCGCCTTGCTGTTTGCCCCAATGGAGAAGTGGTTACGAAGATTCGCCGTCGCGCCATCGCCGCCAGTGCTGAGAAAATAAATGCGAGTGGGCTTTTCAAAACTCACGCCGTCCGCCACGCGTACCCACGCGCCATCGGTAAAACTCGCAGCGTTCAATGCGCCAAAAGCATCTTCCGATTCGCACGGTTCACGAGCTTCCGATGCCAGATTGCCAATCTCAACGCCCGTCGGCAATTCGCCCACGTGGGAAAGTTCGCTGGAAAAATGACCGTTCACAAACACTAGTTGCGGGCCATCAATTTCCGAAAATACACAGCCCTCCAAATTCGCAGCCGCATCGGCCACCGCTGCGGTGAATTCCAATTCCGCAATCGGCGCGACGCTGGTGAAACGCCAATCCTCATCGCGCGTGGTGGGGAATCCGAGCTCCGCAAAGCGCGCGCCGCCTTCGCCCCTCGTCGGCAGAGCAGCGAGCAAACGATCCACGGCGCTGTTGGCGGGGGCAACCATTAGGCGGTTTGGAGTTCTCCGTTGGTGATCCAGTCGTAGCCTTTTTCCTCAAGCTCGTGCGCCAATTCCTTGCCGCCGGATTTCACAATGCGGCCGTCGTAAAGCACGTGCACAAAATCGGGCACGATATAATCGAGCAAACGCTGGTAGTGCGTGATGATGAGTTGCGCGTTGTCGGTGCGCTTGAGTTGGTTCACGCCGTTGGCCACGATCTTGAGCGCGTCGATGTCGAGGCCGGAATCCGTTTCGTCCAACACGGCCATTGTTGGATCGAGCAACGCCATTTGCAAAATTTCCGCGCGCTTTTTTTCGCCGCCGGAAAAGCCTTCGTTCACCGAACGCTTGAGCAACGCCTCGTCCAGTTGCAACAGATCAATTTTCTCACGCATCAGCTTAAGGAAATCCACCGCGTTAAGCGCCGCCTCCCCGTGATGCTCGCGCACGGCATTCACCGCCGCGCGCAAAAAATAAGTCGTGTTCACGCCGGGAATTTCCACCGGATATTGAAAGGCCAAAAACAGCCCCTCCCGCACGCGCACCTCGGGCGCCAGCTCCAGCAAATCCTGCCCTTTATACGTCACCGAACCCTCGGCAACCTCAAACGCCTCGCGCCCCGCCAACACCTGCGCCAGCGTGCTCTTGCCGCTGCCATTCGGCCCCATAATCGCGTGCACCTCGCCGGCGTTAATGGACAAGTTGATCCCCTTGAGAATTTCCCTGCCCTCCACACCGGCCTTCAGATTTTTGAT
>DQLO01000226.1 GCA_015660155.1 Verrucomicrobiota bacterium | reverse complement strand
GCTACTTCCACCGCTACTTCCACCGCTACTTCCACCGCTACTTCCACCGCTACTTCCACCGCTACTTCCACCGCTGTTTCCACCGCTGCTTCCACCACTGCTTCCGCCACTGCTTCCGCCACTGCTTCCGCCACTGCTTCCGCCGCTGTTGCCGCCGCTGTTGCCGCCGCTGTTGCCGCCGGAACCGCCACCGGGGCGTACCCAGCCCTTGTAAGTTGTACTCATCCCATTGCGGAAGGCGAAGCGGGCACGGGTGGCACCTCCCGGTTGAATGAAACGCGGCCCGGTGTAAAAGTTGCGCGGGATGTTAACGGCGCGGAAGGGTAGGCGAGCGCTGGCGCGAGCGGAGCGTGCAGAGTTGCTGCTACCACTGCTACCACTGCTACCACTGCTGGCGCTCCGTTGGCTGGGCAATACGCGGCGTAATGATTGTAATGGGCGAATGTTTCCACCGGTACGAAACGTGGAAATCCGCTGATACATCACCTGAATTTTCTCGCCATTGGGCGCGATAAATTCGCCGGCCGGGCCTTCGGGGTATTCGCAAACATCTCCGGTGGTGTCATCCACTTCCACCAGCTTGTGAACGCCTCCACCGATGGGATCGATGCGAAAGGTGCGGCCATCGCCTATGGATATTGAACCGGTCATCGCATCGCCAGCCACGGACAACATGACGGTGCTGTCGGGTGCACCTTTTACTTTGCCGTATGCGATGGCAAATGTTTCATCAATTTTCTGCCGTTCATCGATTATGATTTCCAATGTCTCCCCTTGAAACAAACGCAGCGTCAGGGAATCCGCATTCTGCACGATGCTGGTGAGGGTGGCTTGCTCCAGCCGCACAACCTTGTGGCGCTTGGCAAACTCCAGATCGGGCACGGGCCGGTCAGTGGGCACATCGGCTTCGGCAATCAGCTCAAGAACACCCGGCTCGTCCGCGTCTTGGGTGAGCGTGTACACAGCAAAACCCGCCCCGCAAAGCAGGACGCTTGCAACACCAATAACCGTTTTCTTCGTCATTTAGACTTGGCCCTTCCGGCTTTCTATACAATGCACCCAGATTAGGCGAGGCACAAGGGCGAATTATTGGAAATATCCACAAAATCGCGCCACACCCTGTTGGACGCGGTGTAGTCAAAAAAAGTGACAGTTTGTGGCAGGATGTTATCATCGCGGCGATGCGGTTTTTAGGGCGGTTTTGGATGATGACGAATGCCTTGGTGGCTATGACGCTGCCGGCGGCGATGTCGTATGACCGCGAGGTGCGGCCCATTCTCGCGGCGAACTGCTATGCCTGCCACGGGCCTGATGGCAGCACACGTAAGGCCAAGCTGCGGCTGGACACTGAACAAACCGCCCGGCCGGTTTTGAAGGAATTACTCAAACGCATTTCCCACATCGACCCCGAGGAAATCATGCCGCCACCGAAGAGCGGCAAAAAACTTTCCAAAAAACAAATCGCCACTCTCCGCCAATGGATCGCCCAAGGCGCGAAGTGGGAGAAACATTGGTCGCTCAAGCCATTGCGCCGACCGCCCCTGCCCCAACTCACCGACGCCGAAAAAAAATGGGCGCGCAATCCCATCGACCATTTCATCGCCGCCAAGCAACGCGAACACGGTCTGCACCCCTCACCCGAAGCCAACCCGCTCACCCTCATCCGCCGCCTCACTTTTGAGCTCACCGGCCTTCCGCCCACGCCCAAGGAAATCGCAGCCTTCCGCCAAGCCACAATCGCCAATCGAAAATCAGCATTCATAAATCTAACGAACCGCCTCCTCGCCTCCCCCCACTACGGCGAACGCTGGGGCCGCCATTGGCTCGACGTCGTCAAGTACGCCGACACTTGTGGCTACGACAAAGACAAACTCCGCCCCAACGCGTGGCCGTATCGCGATTATGTAATCCGCGCTTTTAATGAGGACAAACCGTACGCGCGGTTTGTGCAGGAACAAATCGCCGGCGACGCGCTCTTCCCGAACACCCCCGACGGCATTCTTGGCTTGGGCTTCCTCGCCGCTGGGCCGTGGGATTTCATTGGGCACGTGGAGGTTTCCGAAGCCAAGATCGACGGCCGCATCGCCCGCCACCTTGACCGCGACGAGATGGTCTCCAACACGCTCAACACCTTCACCAGCGCCACCATCCAATGCGCCCGCTGCCACGATCACAAGTTCGATCCCTTCACGCAGAAACATTATTACAGTTTGCAATCGGTGTTTGCCGCCGTGGATCGCGCCGAGCGCACCTATGGTGTCAGCCCGGAGTTGGTGAAAAAGAAAACGGCGATCACCGGGCGCATCGCGGATTTGAACAAACAACTTGCCGCGCTCGATGCGGAGATCAAAAAAGAAGGCGGCCCGCAACTCGCCGCGATTGACAAACAAATCGCCGCCCTCCGCCCCAAGGCCAAGTTGAAAATCAAGCGGCCCGAGTTCGGCTACCACAGCGCCATCACCAAAAAATCTAACGTGGCTAAATGGGTGCAAATTGATCTCGGCAAACCCATCGACTTGCGCCGCGTGCTGCTGCGCCCGTGCCACGATGATTTCAACAACATCGGCGGTGGCTTCGGCTTCCCCGTGCGTTTTAAAGTGGAAGGCGCGCTCACCGCTGATTTCAAAAACGCAGTGCCGTTACACGATCAAACGCAAAGCGATTTCCCCAATCCCGACATCGCGCCCGTGGGCTTTGAGACAAAATCCAAAGTCCGCTTTGTGCGCATCACCGCCACGCGACTGGCCAAGCGCAGCAACGATTACATTTTAGCCCTCGCCGAAATGGAGGCTTTCGATGCCACCGACAAAAACGTCGCTCTTAAAGCCAAGGTCAGCTCGCCCGATTCCATCGAGGCGCCCGTCCGCTGGCGGCGCGCCAATCTCACCGACGGCCATTTCCCCGTCGCCACCGACAAGGCCGCCATCGCCGCGCTGCAAAACGCTCAGCGCAATCGGCGGGCCGTCATCGCCAAACTCCAAACGGCCGAGCGACAAGCGCGCCGCAAAAAACTGCAAACCAACATGGCCGCCGCGGCGAGGGAACTCAAAGCCATCCCCGCCGGCCAAATGGTTTACGCCGCGGCCACGAATTTCAAAACGCAAGGCAACTTCAAACCGACCAACGGCAAACCGCGCGCCATCAAAATTTTACATCGCGGAAACATCCTCGACCCGCGCGACGCCGTACGGCCAGGCACGCTGCCGATTTTTGAAAAGGGAAATTTTGAATTCAAGCTGCTGGCAAACCATCCCGAGGCCGCCCGACGCGCCGCGCTGGCCAAGTGGATTACGCGCAAGGACAACCCGCTCACTTGGCGCTCCATCGTCAACCGCGTGTGGCTCTGGCACTTCGGCCAAGGCCTCGTCACCACCCCCAACGACTTCGGCCGCATGGGCCAACTGCCGACCCATCCCGAGCTGCTCGACTGGCTTGCCGTGGAGTTCCGCGACTCCGGCGGCAGCTTCAAACACTTGCACCGGTTGATCGTGATGAGTGCGACGTATCGGCAATCTTCAATGACATTGAGTGAGTTTTCCAAAATCGATTCAACCAATCGCTACCTTTGGCGCATGAACCGCCGCCGCCTTGAGGCCGAGGAACTGCGCGATGCGATTCTAGCCGCCAGCGGTGCGCTCAATAAAAAACCGGGCGGCCCCGGCTTCTATCTCTTCAAGCTCGAGAAGACCACGCACTCGCCGCATTACGAATATCACAAGTTCGACCCCGCCGACGCCAAGAGCCATCGGCGTTCCGTGTATCGCTTCATCGTCCGCTCACAGCCCGATCCCTTCATGACCACGCTTGACTGCGCCGACTCCAGCCAAAGCACGCCCCAGCGCGACGAGACCCTCACTGCCCTCCAAGCGCTCAGTCTGCTCAACAATAAGTTCACCCTCGAAATGTCCAAACGCTTCGCCGCGCGTCTGCAAAAAGAATCCAAAACATTGAAGGGCCAAATCCGCCGCGCCCACCAACTCACCACCGGCCGCCCGCCGACTGAAGAGGAAATGGCCGCCCTCGAAAAATTCGCCCAACAACACGGCCTCCCCAACCTCTGCCGCGTGCTCTTCAATTTGAGTGAGTTTACGTACCTAGATTAAAAGAATGATTTGTTCGCCATTCCACAAAAGAAATGCTGAGGCTCCATCGAGCCGTCGCGATTTCCTGTGGCAATCCGGCGGCGGTCTTGGCGGGTTGGCGTTGGCTTCGATGTTGGGGCGGGAGCCGTTGCTGGCGGACGGGGTGCTCGGCGGAACGCTGCATCATCCACCCAAGGCGAAGCGGGTGATCCAGCTTTTTATGGGCGGGGCGGCGAGTCATTTGGATACGTTTGATTTTAAGTCGGCACTGATAAAGCATCACGGGGAGAAGAGTGATTTTGGCGAGCACGTGGAGGCGTTTCAGAATGGGCTGGGCCCGTGGATGCGGTCGCCGTTTGAATTCAAGCGCTACGGGCAGTCGGGCAAGTTTCTTTCGGACATCGTCGCGCCGTTGGGCGCGGTGGTGGATGAGATGGCGTTTGTGCATAATCTCGTCGGCAAAACCGGCGTGCACAGTCAGGCCACGTACTTGCAGGCGACGGGTTTTCAGCGGCCGGGGTTTCCCGGAATGGGCGCTTGGGTGAGCTACGCGCTGGGCAGCGAGAATGAAAATCTGCCGACTTTTGTCGTGTTGCCCGACCATCGCGGGTACGCCTCCAACGGCCCGAAGAATTGGGCCAGCGCCTTTCTGCCCACGCACACGCAGGGCACCACGATTTTTCCGCAGCGCGAAAACCCCATTCCTGATTTGCATCCGAAGGCCGGCTTCGTGACCCAGGAAAGCCACCGCGCGGGCATCGACCTCATCAACCGCCTCAACGCCGGCTACGCCAAAAGCCGCGCGGGCGATGACCGCCTCGAGGCGCGCATCCAAACCTACGAACTCGCCGCGCGCCTGCAGCTCTCCGCCACCGAGGCGCTCGACATCGCGAAGGAACCCGCCCACGTGCTCAAGCTTTACGGTCTTGACCGCACGCAGAAAAAGTATCCCGACAAAATCAACGTGCCCGAGGAAACGGAATATTTCGGCCGCAAATGTTTGATGGCGCGGCGGCTCATTGAGCGCGGCGTGCGCTTCGTGCAGATTTGGTCCGGTAACGACAACAGTTTCCCCCGCCGCAACTGGGACAGCCACGAGGACATCGAGCGAGACCATGCCCCCCTCGCCCTTGGCATGGCCCGCGGCACCGCCGGACTCATCCAAGATTTAAAACAACGCGGACTACTCGAGGACACCCTCATCCACTGGACCACCGAGTTCGGTCGCATGCCCAGCACCCAAGGCAGCAAGGGCCGCGACCACAACCCGTACGTGTTCACCAACTGGCTCTGCGGCGGCGGCATCCGCGGCGGCACCACCGCCGGCGAAAGCGACGAATGGGGCTACAAACCCCTCGACCGCGCCAACCCCTCGCAAGTCTATGACATCCACGCCACCATGCTCCACCTCCTCGGCATCGACCACAAGCGTCTCACCGTCCCACATAACGGCATAGACCGGCGATTGACGGACGTGCACGGGCATGTGATTGAAAAGCTGATTGCCTGACTCGACGCCACGACAGTTCGCTGTTAATTTCCGCCGAGCCATGAGCAACGACCTCGCGTTACACCACGAACCGATCACTGACCTTTTCCCCCGGCCGACGGAGCCCGCGGACTGGGAACGCCATTTGCTTTCTGATGAGCAGCTCGTTCATTTCAAGGAACAGGGTTTCGTGAATGGCATTCGGCTGTTGAGCGATGAACAGATTGATGCGCTGCGCGCGGAGTTGGCGGAGATGACCGATCCCAATCACGAAGGGCACGAGTTGTTTTACGAATATCATAGCAACGAATCGGGCAATCCCGATTCGGTTTTGTTTCACGCCTTGGGCGCGTGGCGGGTTCGGTCGGCGTTTCACGACATTCTTTGGAACCCCGCCTTCCTGTTGCCAGCTTATCAATTATTGGGCAAAAAATTCCGGCTGTTCCACGACCAACTTTTCAGCAAACCCGCCAAACACGGCGGCGTGGTGGCGTGGCATCAGGATTTTTCGTACTGGACGTGGACCCAACCGATGGCCCACCTCACCTGCTGGATTGGGCTCGATGATGCCACTGAGGAAAACGGTTGCCTGCATTACATTCCGCGCAGCCATCGATGGGGTTTGCTGGAAAAAACCGGCCTCGCCGGTGACATGGATTCCGTCCGCGAAGTGCTCACACCGGAGCAGGTTTCCGATTTCGAAAACCAATGCCCCGTCGTGCTAAAAAAAGGCGAGTGCAGTTTTCATCACCCACTGATGATGCACGGCTCGTATGAAAATAAATCCAACCGCCCACGCCGCGCCACCGTCATCAACGTGCTCGCCGACGGGGTGACCTCAAATTTCGAGGGCGAGAACACCGCCGGCACCTCAAATTTCCCAATGTTCCCCAAAGGCCAGAAAATGGCGGGCAATTTTTATCCACTGCTCTTCGACCCCGCAGAGCAATTGGGCGAACTGGCGAAGAACATTCCGACGATTGATTCCATTTAGCAGCCACGGACTCGTCGGCTCG
>DQLO01000105.1 GCA_015660155.1 Verrucomicrobiota bacterium | reverse complement strand
TTGGGGCAGGAATATATCCGCGAAAAACCGTGGATCATCGGTTCGGCATTGACGGCAATTTTTCTGGTGCTCACCATGGTCACGTTCATTGGCGAGGCAGTCCGCGAAGCCTTTGATCCCAAGAAATTTTCAACATACGAATAATAAAATTATGGAAATACAAATCAGACTATTCACAATCGCTTTTGTGGCGATGGCGTTATTGGCCGGCTGCGGCAAGAAAAAAGCGCCCGACGGCCCCAAGGGCGGCGGTTCCAGAGGCGGCACCCCGGCCGAGCTGGCCAAGGTGGAGCTGGATTCAGTGGAAGAGGTGGAAGCTTTTTATAAGGCCGATCCCGAATTTTTCCGCATCAAAACCATCGCTGACATTCCCACGGATTTGAAGTGGGAGGACGGCAGCAACGAAAAGGTATTCGCTTCGCCCAAAGCCAAACGCGGCGGCACCTTGAATACCTTTACCGGCGACTGGCCGCGCACGTTGCGGTTTGTGGGGCCCGACGCGAGCGGTTCGTTTCGGCAATACATCCTCGATTCCAATGCGTTGATTTTAGTGGAATCCCATCCGCAATCCGATGGCTATTATCCTTCCATCGCCAAACGCTGGGCGGTGGGGCCGGATAAGAGAACAGTCTATTTTGAGTTGGATCCCGATGCGCGTTATTCGGATGGCGAGCCAATTCGGGTGACAGATTTTTTCTTTCACTTTTATTTTATGCGCAGCAAGCACATCAAGGCGCCATGGTACAATGATTATTATGACAACAAGAAATTCAAGAATATCACACTTTATGATACCCGCACTTTGTCCATCACTTATTACAAGGCCAAGCCCGATGTGGTGGAGAAGGTGAGCATCCGCCCCGTGCCGGAGCATCATTATGAGGAAATTGATGAAGATTTTTTGAAGGATTATCAATGGGAGTTTGAACCCACCGCCGGTGCCTATGAAGTGCTTGAGGAAAACGTAAACGATGGCGTTGCCATCACGCTCACTCGGGTGCCGAATTGGTGGGCGGACAAAAAGCGGTTTCACAAAAACCGGTACAACCCGGATAAGATTCGCGTCACCGTGGTGCGCGAGCCGGCCAAGGTGTTTGAGCTCTTCCGCAAGGGCGAGCTGGATTGGCACGGGCTGAGCCTGCCGGAATATTGGCACGAAAAACTGCCCAACGATTCGCCCGAGGTGATGAAGGGGTACATTCACAAAGTGAAATTTTACAACGAAATCCCCGTGCCCACTTGGGGGATGCGCATCAATTGTTCGATGCCGTTTTTGGATGATCAGAATATTCGCCAAGGATTGCATCACGCGATGAATTGGGCATTGGTGAACAAGGAAATTTTCTACGGCGACTTTGAGCGCCAGCAAACCGTGGCGGATGGTTACGGGAAACGCAGTCATCCCACGGTGCGAGTGCGGGAATTTTCCGTCGAAAAAGCGGGGGCTGCATTTGCCCAAGCCGGCTTCACGCGGCGCGGTGCCGACGGTATTCTCCGCAACGCGGATGGCAAGCGGCTGTCCTTCACAATTTCCACCGGTTATAAGCGGTTCACCGACGTGCTGACTGTGCTGAAGGATCAGGCGAAAAAGGCCGGCGTGGAGTTGCAACTCGAAATTCTTGAGCTGACTGCGGGTTGGAAAAAAACCAACGAGAAGAAACACGAGATTTCATTCGGCGGCCTGAATAATTCCGTGGAATTGTACCCCCGCTTTTTTGAGCCCTACCATTCCTACAACGCTTATAAAGAGGAAGGCGACAAACTCTACAACGCCAATGGCACACTCAAGCCGGGAATCACTCCCAAACCGGACACCAACAACGCTACTCTCACCGCCGACCGCGAACTGGATAAACTGATCAAACAATACCGCGAGGCCGAGGATTTGGACGAAATCACACGCCTCGGACACGAGCTCATCCAGCGCCTCCACGACCACGCCGGCTACCTCCCCGCGTGGTCCAAGCCGTGGTATCGCGTGGGCTACTGGCGTTGGGTGAAATGGCCCGATGATTTCAACGTGAAACAAAGCCGCGATTGGGATGAGTTTCACGTGCATTGGATCGACACCGCCGCCAAAAAAGAAACGCAAGCGGCCAAAAAAAGCGGGAAGACTTTCCCGCCGGTCATCAAAACCTACGATCAATATAAGCGGAAAAGATAACTGTGGGGGAGATTGAACCAAAAATATTGCTCGAAGTGCGAAACCTCGTCACGGCATTTGACACCGATGACGGACAGCTCACCGCTGTGGACGGCGTGAGCTTTGAAGTGCGCAAGGGGCGCACGCTGGGCATCGTGGGCGAGAGCGGCTGCGGCAAGAGCGTGACGGCGATGAGCATTATGCGGTTGCTGCCGCAGCCGATGGGGAAAATCCTCGGCGGCGAGGTGCTCTTCGATGGCCGCAATCTGGCCACGGTTCCGGCGGAGGATATGCGCACCATTCGCGGCAATCGCATCAGCATGATTTTCCAGGAGCCGATGACCGCGCTCAATCCGGTGCATCGCAT
>DQLO01000090.1 GCA_015660155.1 Verrucomicrobiota bacterium | reverse complement strand
TGCATTGGCGACAAAAGCGCGGTGCCCGCATTGCTCGCCGCCGCGCAATCGGGCAATGGCCGCGTGCTTGAGCATTCGCTCATCTACGCGCTCATCGAGATTGGCGATGCCAAGGGCACGGCCGCCGGGTTGCAAAGCAAAACCCCGCACACCCAACGCGCCGCCCTCATCGCGCTGGACCAAATGCCCGGCGCGACTGTCACCGCCATGCAACTTCTCCCGCGCCTCGCCTCGGATGACGAAGTGCTGCGCAAGACCGCCCTGTGGCTGTTCGAGCGTCATCCCGAGATGGCCAAGGAGATGGCCGGTTTTTTGAAAACCCAACTCGCCAAGGCCGCCACGCTCTCCAAGGAACAACGCGCGGAACTGGAACGCCAACTCGCCGGCTTCGCGCACGACCCAGGCGTGCAACAGGTGATGACCGCCGCGCTCGCCACCGAGGCCCGCGCCACACGCTGGCTCGTCTTCGACGCCATGGCCGGCGCGTCGGTCAAAAAAATTCCCGCCGAGTGGGCCAAGGCCGTCGAGGCCGAGTTGGCCGGCAAGGACGAAGCCGTCACCCGCACCGCCCTCAACGCCGCGTACGCCCTCGGCCGCGCCGCGAAGTCCAAGGTGTTCAATGCCTCGCTGCTGAAACTCGCGACCGATTTCAAGCGCCCCGCCGAGCTGCGCCTCAACGCCGTTGCCGCCATCACCACGCTGCCCGCGCCGCTTGATGCCGGTGTGTTCAGCTTTCTCCAAATCCAAATCGCCCCCGACCAGCCCGCCATGCGCCGCGCCGCCGCCGCCTCGCAATTCGCCCGCGCCAAACTCTCCGGCGCGCAACAACTCGCGCTCATCAAAAGCATCCCCGCCGTCGGCCCGCTCGAGCTCACGCGACTGCTCCGCGCCATCACCGCCAAGGATGAAAAAACCGGCCGCGCCCTCATCGCCGCGCTGGCCAAGGCCGAGGGCCTCGGCGGCCTCAGCGAATCCGGACTGCGCACCGCGCTCGCCCCCTTCCCGCCCGCCGTGCGCGAAGCCGCCGCGCCGCTCCTGAAAAAACTCGCCATCGACATCGAGGCCCAAGCCAAGCGGCTGGCCGAGTTGGAAAGCAACCTCAAGGGCGGCGACATCGGCCGCGGCCATTTGATTTTCAACGGCAAAGCCATCTGCATCACCTGCCACAAGATGGGCTACCGCGGCGGCAAGATGGGCCCGGACCTCACGCGCATCGGGGGCGTTCGCACCGAGCGTGATTTGCTCGAGGCCATCGCCTTTCCCAGCGCGAGCTTTGTGCGCGGCTACGAGCCGATGTTGGTGAAAACGAAAAACGGCGAGCAAAGCGTCGGCGTCATCCTGAGCGAAACCGCCACGCACATTCAACTGGCCCTCGGCCCCGCGCTCGAGCGCCGCGTGCCGCGCAATGAAATTGCTGAAATCACTCCGAGCCCAGTTTCACTCATGCCCGCCGGGCTCGACCGCGTGTTGACCCAACAAGAACTCGCGGACTTGATCGCGTTTTTGAAATCGCTGAAATGAAGAGGCGGCCGGACACCCCACTAATTTTTAGCGATGAGAACGACCGCCTTTGCGTCGCGGTGCGGCTGGAACGGAGCACGATCGAGCCCATCACGCCCTCGCCCATTTCGCTGATGCTGACGTTCCTGTAATCGCAAAATGGCGAGCAATGGTTGCAGCCGAAACAATTGGGCAAAAAAGATTTGCGCGTGCGGGATTCAGGAATTCGCGAGTAGCGAACGTTGCGAAAAGAAGCGGATTAATTATTCGCCACCAGCACGACGCGTTTGGTGATCTGGTCAATCTCGAACCGCTGCCCCATGGGAGCCATCGGCAGCATCGGAAGGTGATCGCCCATTACGAGGTCGGCAATCTTTTCGGGCAACTCGTCGTGCGTCGCCAGCCAAGCATCGAGGGCTTGGTTGAGTACTTCCAAATTATCCTCCGGATCATCGCTGATGAGTTTGCGGTTTTTGATTTCCTCGGGCGTCAATTCCGGCTTGGCGGGTTCAGTTTTTGGCGGCGTGGGTTCCACTTTCGGCGGCACGACTTCAGGATTTTCCACTGTGGCTGGCAGGGGTTCAATCTTGGAAGGCTCCACCTCGGCAGGCTCGGTGCCCTTGGCGGGTGGCTCGGGGAGAATGGTTTCTTCGGGCTGCGGTGCAGGCTGCGGCTTGGGCACGGGAGTGATGTCTCGCTGAGCAAGCTCCAGCGATTCCTGACTGCAACCAGCCAGAACCACACACACCAGCATTTTCCCAAGCAACTTCATCAGACATTCAGACAACGGATGGGCCGAGGCCGTCTTTACCTATACGCCCGAAACCCCAAAAAGTCAATGGACAACAGACATTTGGCCTGCGGGCGTCTCTATTGGACGCATTCTGCGCGCAAAATCCCCCAGTGAAAGAGGATCTTATTCACCGTTATTCAGACGTTCTCCACAATCGCCCTGACGGCTGGACGCCTCTCGCTCGTGCGGCTAGGCTGCGGGATGCCGTTGGCGGAATTTTCAACTCAGGAAAACGTGGTGGCTTTGCTGCAGCGTAGCTTGGAGCGCGGGCGGTTGGGGCACGCGTACCTTTTCACGGGCACGGATTTGGCGGAGCTGGAGGCGGTGGGGCTGGCGTTGGCGCAGACGCTCAATTGCCAGGAGCCGCCGCAAGCCGCGCCCGATGGCACGCCGCTGGATGCTTGCGGCGCGTGCGCGAGTTGTCGCAAAATTGCGAATACGAATCACGCGGACGTAATGGTCATTCGACCGGAATCCAAGCTGCGGCAAATCAAGATTGAACAAATGGTGCGGCGCAACGGAAGTCCGCCGCGTGTGTTGCACGATTTGGTAAACAACAAAGCCACGGAGGGACTTTATAAAGTCGCGCTGCTGGTGGCGGCGGATCGCATGAACGCGAACGCGGCCAATTCGTTGCTCAAGTCGCTGGAAGAACCGCCGGCGCGTACGGTGTTTATTTTGCTTTCTACTGAGCCGGAGCGGTTGCTGGATACTATCCACTCGCGCTGCCTTCGGCTCACCTTCGCGGGCGATGGCCGGGCGCGCTTTGGCGAGGATGAACAGGCGTGGCTCGGCGAGTTCGCCCGAATGGCGGCGGAGGGCAAGAAGGATTGTTTTGGCCGGTATCGTTTGCTGGGCACGTTGATGGCGCGGTTGGAGGAAATGAAATCGGTCATTGAAACCGAAGTGGAAGAAGCCTCGCCGTTGCATGATCACGATGAGGCGGATCCGGAACTGCGCGAGCAATGGGAGAACGAATGCAAAGCCGCGGCCAGCGCGGAGTATCGGCTGCGGCGCGCGGGTTATCTCGGCGCGTTGCAGGGTTGGCTGCGCGATGTGTGGCTGCACAGCGCGGGCGTGAGCAGCGTGAACGGTGATTTGGCGTTGTTTCCAAATCTGGATTACACGGCGGAAGCGGTGGCGGAACGATTGTCGCCCGCCGACGCGGTGGCTAACTTGCGTTTGATGGAGCAAACCCAACGCACGCTGCACACTAACGTGCAGGAATTGGTGGCGTTGGAAACAGGTTTGTTGAAATTGAAGTTGTGAGCCGCGCGCGCAGCCGTTAGTTTTCCCCCGTGAAGATTTTGTTCCTCAACGGCCCGAACCTCAATTTGCTCGGCCAACGGCAGCCGGAAGTTTATGGCACCACCACGCTGGCGGACATCGAGGCTGCCGTGCGCACGCAAGCGGAGGGGCGCGCGGAGATTGAGTTTCGCCAAACCAACGACGAAGGCGAATTGGTGACGTGGATTCAAGAGACCGCCAGCTCGGCGGACGTCGCCGTCATCAACGCCGCCGGTTACACGCACACCAGCGTTGCGCTGCGCGATGCGATTGCGGCGAGCAATGTGCCTGTCATCGAAATCCATCTTTCCAACATCCACGCGCGCGAGGAGTTCCGGCACAATTCGCTCATCGCACCTGTGTGCCAAGGGCAAATTTGCGGGTTCGGCCCCACATCGTACGTGCTGGGTTTAGAGGCGGCTTTATCATTAAAGAACGCTGAATAGGCGGCTGGAATGGCTTGGATGCCGCGCGGTTGCTTTTGGGGTCAATAATCTCGGCTTGACGATTCGGTGGTTTTTGGCAGGGTGGCGGTGCTGTTTACATGATGGCGACCAACCTCAATCTATTAAAAAAATGTAATCATTCCGGCAACACTTGTGCCGGATTGTTCAGCTGAGTTTTCCCCATGGACCTCAAGGACATCAAAAGCATTGTCGATCTGATGAAGAAAAATGCTCTCTCGGAATTCGAGATGGAAGAGGGCGACTTCAAAATTAAACTCAAACGCGATGCCGTCGGCAAACCGCGCAAGGGCGAACCGGTGATGGTGCAGGAAGCGCCGATGGTATTGCCCGCCGCAACTCCGGCGGCAGCACTTGCACCGGTCGCCATTCCCGCCGCCGCGCCCGAACCCGAAGGCACGGAAGTGAAGTCGCCGATGATCGGCACATTTTATCGCAAGCCCTCGCCGGATGCCGAGGCGTTTGTGGAAGTGGGCACGAAGGTGGATGCGGACACGGTGGTGTGCATCATCGAGGCGATGAAGGTGATGAATGAAATCAAGGCCGAGGTGAAGGGCACCATCATTGAAGTGCTAATGGAGGAAGGCAAGCCGGTGGAGTACGGGCAGGGACTGTTCCGGATTGATCCGAGCTAGGACAAGTTTGGCGCATCATTTCTTTTTCTTGTTAAACTATGTTTGAAAAAATTCTCGTAGCCAATCGCGGAGAAATCGCCGTGCGAATTATGCGCGCGTGTCGCGAGCTGGATATTCG
>DQLO01000157.1 GCA_015660155.1 Verrucomicrobiota bacterium | reverse complement strand
GAAAAGCTTGATCAGCTCCGGGTCGGCTCGCTTGCTGATGTCGCGATAGCCCGCCAATAGTTGAGTGCCGCGTTCATAATAAAACTGTTTGTCCGTGCGCAGGAATTTGAAAAACTCCGCGAGGCTGCCTTTGAAGCCAGTTTGGGTTTTGATTTTTTCCATCTCGGCGCGGATGCGTTTCACTTCGCTCAGGCCGATGGCGTGGATTTGCTGGGGCGTTAAATCCGTGGTGGTGGAGGAATAAATCCGGTGCTGATACCACGCCTTGCCGTTGGGCAGCGCGCCGCACGCGATGCTCTCGCGGCAGTTGGGAATGTAACGTTCCACCAAAAATTTGTGCAACCGCCGGAACGCGGGCGCGGTGTGTTTTTTGTAAACCGCAATCGCCTCCGCGCGCAGGCGTGTTTGGTCAGCTTCGGAAACGCTCGTGGGAAAATCGCGAAAAGTTTGCAGCAAGGGACTGGCGAGCGGCTTGACGGTGAGTTGCTTGGCCACCTGTTCGCCGAGGTTGCGCAGGCAAATCTTCGGCGGCGTGATGCGCATCTTAAGACCCACGTTGAGGAGGTCGATTGTTTGGGCCACCAACGTTTCCGTGCCGCGCAGCCGCGCGAGAATGTCCTCGTAATCCGCTGCCTTCCGTGCGGGCATCATGCGAAGCATCGAGGCCACGCTGCGTTGAAGGCCGTCCATTTGACTGATGAGCAAAAGATGGCTGGGAAATTGGTTGCCCGCATCGGCCACCGATTGACCGCGCAGAAACAGGTCGAAATTCAACTGATCCGCCGGCGTGAGCTCGGCGCGGTCAATGGACTTCAGCACCGCCAAGGCCGTGCGCGTGACTTGCTTTCGCTTCGTCACCGACTCGAGCGAGTAATCCGTCCAACGATGATTCTGCCCCGTCACGCCGCGCCAAGTGGCGGACTCGGGAAACTCCGACATCGAGTATTTCCAATCCGCATCAAACAGCGCGTGCAACCGCTTGGCCTCCGGCACCTTTCCTTTTTGATCGAGCAACGCGTCACAGGTTTTGTTGAAAACATCCGTGGGTGAAGCGGCGTGGAGGCTCAGGGCAAAAACAAATGGAATGAGTTGTTTCATTATGTGTTGGTGATAACCGGTTTCGCACGCGCGCGGGTGTACAGATCACGCCAGTCTTTGGAGCCGTCGTTGGGTAAAAGGCGCGTCGTCACGCCGGGCTCGAAGTAGGGGAGGGTGCTGGGGCGCATAAATTTTCGGAGCATATAATTCACCGTGCCATCGCTGCCGACGAACATTTTGCGGCCGTTGGGCCAACGGGTTTCGAGCAGGCGCTCGGGCTCGGGACGGGCGGGGGGGTTGGGGACGGTTAATTTTTTGATGACGTTCCAGTCGAGATCCACGCCGAGGCCGGGGCCGTTGGGGATTTTGGCATAGCCATTCTTTACAGTGATGGGTTGTTGCAGGGGCGAGTCGGCGTAGAGTTGGAAACACGTCACCGCCGGCCAAGTGGCGTGGCTGAGCACGGCACCGAATTGCAGCGCCCACGCGCCGGTGATGGTGCTGCCGACGAGTTGCAGCCAAAAGGGCATATCGGCCATTGCGGCCACGCGGCCGGCGTTCATTACTTTGGTCGCGCCGCCGCCCACCACGAAGCCGTCGCACACGCGCTCGCGGATGGCGGTGGCGGGCGCGGGGTTGCCGTAGTGCATCGCCACGGCGGCTTTGGTCTCGCGGCGAATTTGTTGGTTGCCGGGGATGTTGCCCTGTGGGATGGGCGTCTCGACAATTTTGGTGATGGGATATTTTTCAACGTCCTTGAGAATCGGAATGCCGCGCTTCGCGTTAAGCAACGTGTCGTTGTAATCAAACGTAATCGAAAACCCATCGGCCGCAGCGGCGTTGCCCTGTTTGGCTTGTTCCCAAATATCAAACCACGGCCGGCCTTTGGTCTTGAACGCCTTGTAGCCCGCCGCAGCGGCGGTCTTCGCTTCGCTGGCCACATCCTCGGGCGGGAGGTCGATGTTCCACCACGCCACCGGCGTTTGCGTGTGGACCTGTTTGCCGAGCAGCGCGTGCACCGGCACATCGAGCGAACGCCCGACGGCATCGAAGCACGCCATTTGCAAACCCGCGCCGAGGTCATCGCGCCACATAATGGCGGCGGCATTTTTGTCGCGCGCGAATTCCACATCCGCATTCGAGGTGGCGCCCCAAGTATAATAAAGCATCGTCTCGCCAAACCCGATGACGCCATTGGCCAGTTCCACTTCGCAAATCTCAGCGTACACCCAATGCGGCAGCTCGCGCGCCATGCTGCGCGCGGGCACGGGGCGGTACGGCAAATTGACGGTGGTGCGGCGGATGTGTTTGATACGCAGCCCCGGCTCATCGCGGCCCGGACGGGCGGCGGGTGAGCGCAGTTGAGCGCAGCCCAAAAACGGCACGGCCGCGGCCGAGGAAAGAAGCCAGTTGCGACGGGAAAGCATGGGCGAAGTGTAGCCACAGAGAGGGTGGGGGTCTATTTTTTTAACCACAGATTACGCAGATGGGCGCAGATTTTTTTTGGGGTTTTGGGTTGTCTGCGTTCATCTGCGTAATCTGTGGTTAACATTGGCGGTGTTGGGGTGGGTTAGGGGGAAGTAGTTTTTTTGGCGGACATCCGGGGCGTGCGCTTGTACAAGCGGGGGCTTTGGCGGACGGGACACGACATTTTAACTTGGAACCGGCGGTGTTGTTGCTGGTGTTGGGGCTGTTGGTTTGTTTGCCGAGCGTTTTGTGTGTCGACGAAATGGAGGTGTCCACGGAGATGGGCGATCTGCTGGCGGGGGATCAGAGGAACTTGGAAAGTTACGAGGGTGCGCAGGGGATTCTTGGCGATGCGGAACCGCTCGCGGTGAGTCTGGATTGCGGCGAGGTGTACTCGGCGGAGGGGGTGGCGTTGATCCGGCGGGTGACTGCGGCGCTGGGGACGTTGCAGGGGGTGACGGTGACGAATCACGTGTTTCGCGACGGGCTTTATCACGAGGTGGTGCGGACGAATGTGAACAGCCTCGTCACGGTGGAACGGCCGGTGCGGGATGGGTTGGGCTTGAAGTGGTTGCCTTTGGTTCCGGAGCGCTTGGATGAAAACGGATTGCGCGAGTTGCGCCGTTGGTCGCAGGAGCATCCTTTCGCGCGCAATATTTTGGTGGCGGCGGATGGTCGGCACACGATGCTGATTATCAATCTCACGGAGCCGGCGTTCACCACTGAGGAGCAGTTGAAATTTCATAATGAAGTGGAGGCGGTGCTGCAGCCTTTCCGCGATGAGGGGCACTCGGCGCGCGCGATTGCGTTGCCGCTGATTGAGCACGAAATTTACACCACGCTGGTGCAGGACACCCGTCGGTTTGTGCCACTGGCGATGGCGTTGCTCGTGGGGGTGTTGTTGGTGACTTTCCGGCGGCTGCCGCGTTTGATGATTTTTGTGCTGGTGAGCCAGGCGATGGGGCTGGCGCTGTTGCCGTTGCTGATGGAGGTGACGGGTTTGTACCTCAACATTTTCACGGTGTTGCTGTTGCCGTTGCTGACGGGGGTGCATCTGACTTTGTTGATTCACGTGGCGACGGCGTTTCAACGGGCGTGGGCGCGCGGGCTGGGCGCGGTGGAGGCGATTCACGCGATGTTGGCGGAGGTGTTCCGCGCGAGCGCGTACGCGGCGCTGACCACGATGGTGGGGCTGCTGGCGTTGATGTCGAGCGAGGTGCAGCAAATTCGCGAGTTCGGCCAACTCGGCGCAGCGGGGATTGGGATGTTGTTTTTGGTGACGTTCGGGTCGGCGTTGGGTTTGTTGCTGGTGCTATTCCGAAATGCAAAATCGCCCGCGCCGGAGGCCACGGTTGCGGAGATCGAAACAGTGCAGGGCAGTGGTTGGCTGGATTTTTTATTACGGCATCGGCGCGGGATTGCGGCGGCGGCTGTGGTGGCGGTGGGGGTGATGGCGCTGGGGATTTCCAAAGTGCGCACGGATATTCGCGCGTCGGAATTTCTGGGCAACGAAAGCCCCACGCGCAAGATGATTGAGGAATTGGACGCGGCGTACGGCGGCATCAATGTGGTGCGAATGGCGGTGGATTCGGGGATGACCAATGGCATCAATCACCCCAAGTTTTTGAAATACCTCGATGCGGTGCATCAACACGCCACCGCGCAGGAGGAGGTCACGGCGGTGTATTCGTACGCGCAATTGCTGGCGACGATTAATGAAGTGTGGGAGGGCGGGGCGGAAGGCACGCGGGTGTTGCCGGAAAGTTTTTTGAAGGTGGCGATGTTTGTGGCGGTGTTAAATAAAGAACGCGGGGGCGAAACGCACACGCCGTTTATGGAAATGTTGAGCGACCGTCACGGGCAAACGGCGCAGCTTTTGTTGCGCACGCGGGATATGAGCAGCGCGGCGTATTTGGATTTGCTGCGCCGAATGGAAACGCACGCGCGAACGAATGCGCCCGCGGGCGTTACAGTGTCCATCGAAAGCGGCGTGCGCGCCATCCTCGAGGCGGACCGCCGCATTGTGCGGAGCCAACGGCGGAGCGTGCTGTGGAGCATCGGGTTGATCGCGCTATTGTTGGCGGTGCTATGGCGGTCGGTTGGCTTGGCGGTGTTGGCGTTGGCGGTGAATGTTTTGCCGGTGGGAATGCTCATCGCGCTGCAGGGGTTCGCGGGCGTGCCGCTTAATTCGATTACCATTATGGTGGCGGCCATCGCGCTGGGAATTGCGGTGGACGACACGATTCATTTCATCACGCATTGGCGAGGTGAACGGGCGGCGGGGATGGATGCAAAGGAAGCGGTGCGGCGAACGTTGGCGGTGAAGGGGCGACCGATCGTGGCGACCACGGCGATTTTGGTGGGGATGGCGGGGGTGTTTTGGGTGTCGCAATTTCCGCCGGTGGTGCATTTTGGGTTGTTGTTGG
>DQLO01000288.1 GCA_015660155.1 Verrucomicrobiota bacterium | reverse complement strand
GGCGTGTGGCGGCAATGGGAGAAAATTAAACTGACCGAAAAGGCCGGCACCGATCGCGAACGCACTTCGGCTTTTGATGGCATCCCGCGGCATTTACCGGCGCTGATGCGGGCACATGAAGTCACCAAAAAAGCCCGCAAACACGGGCTGTTACCCCAAGGCCGAAAGGGCGGGGCAAAGGCGAAGTTGGCGAAGGAGTTATTTGCGTTGACCCAACGTGCGCAAGCAAATGGTTGGCAGGCGGAAGCGCTGCTGCGGGCGGAAACGGCAAGACACGAAAAGGCCTTACGAAAAAAGGAAAGCAAAGAGGAGAAGGCTCGATAAAAGCGCGCCTGAGATTATTTTAACAAAAATTATGAGTGATCCAAGATACGACAAGTTGGCGAAATCGCTGGTGGAATATTCCTGCGAACTAAAAAAAGGCGAGGCGGTGTTCATCGATGTGGCGGATATCCCCGATCGAATGACCATCGCCCTCATCCGCGCCACGCGCAAAGTGGGCGGTATTCCGCTCGTGGAAACGCGCCAATCCCGCGTCGTGCGCGAGAGCTTGCGCGGCTCCAACGACGCCCACGCCAAAATGGTGAAGGACGTTGAACTGTATCGAATGAAAAAAGTGCAGGCGTACATCGCCATTCGCGGCGCGGAAAACACCAGCGAACTCAGCGACGTGCCGTCCAAAGTGATGCAGGCGTATTCCAAAACAATGCGGCCGCTGCTAAACTATCGCGTGAACCAAACCCGCTGGGTCGTGCTGCGCTGGCCCACGCCGAGTATGGCGCAAGCGGCCAATATGAGCACCGAGGCGTTCGAGGATTTTTATTTCGAAGTGTGCACGTTCAACTACGGCCGAATGGCCAAGGCGATGCAACCGCTCGTCAAGCGAATGACCAAAGCCAAGGACGTGCACCTCAAAGCGCCTGGCACCGATCTGCGTTTCAGCATCAAAGGGATGCCCGCTATCCCGTGCGCGGGCGATCGCAACATCCCCGATGGCGAAGTGTTTTCGTGTCCCATAAAAAATTCCGTCAACGGCACGCTCCAATACAACACGCCGACGCTTTACGCCGGCACCAAGTTTGAAAACGTGAAGCTGGAATTCAAGGACGGCAAAATCATCAAGGCTACCAGCAGCAACACCAAACGACTCAACGAGATTCTCGATACCGATCCCGGCGCGCGCTACATCGGCGAGTTTTCGCTCGGGCTCAATCCGTATGTGATGAACCCGATGTGCGATATTTTGTTCGATGAAAAAATCGCGGGCTCCCTCCACTTCACCCCCGGCCAAGCCTACGAAGACTGCGACAACGGCAACCGCTCCGCCGTCCACTGGGATATGGTCCTCATCCAACGTAAAGAATGGGGCGGCGGCGAAGTGTGGTTCGACGGCGAACTCATCCGAAAAAACGGGCTATTCTTGCCAAAGGATTTGTTGCCACTGAACCCGAAGAATTTGAGGAAGGTTTAAGCTTCGGGAAAGTCATCGCCGGTGAAAGCGTTGGGTAATAGAACGCCCATCGTGGTGATGGTGGGCGTACTTGGCGATTCGCTGTCGACGAGGATGACCTCGGCTTCTCCTGCATATTCCGCGAGGAGTTGGCGGCAAGCTCCACAAGGCGCGGCGCCACCGGCGGAGGCGATGGCGATGGTGGTGAAATCGCGGTTGCCATCGGTGAGGGCTTTGAAGAGGGCGATGCGTTCGGCGCAGCAGCTGAGGCCGTAGCTGGCGCTTTCGACATTTGCGCCGCTGATAATATCCCCGCTTGCGGTGAGTAGTGCCGCGCCGACTTTGAATTTGGAATAGGGCGCGACGGATTGTTCGCGGGCAGCAAGTGCGGCTTGGATGAGTTTCGTGTGAGGCATGGCGTCAATGTGCTGCCGGCATCTTGCCGGCAGAAAATTCAGTTATCAATTTCGCCGCTTGCGTGCTGGCTTGTTCGCCAATCTCTAAAACTTCCGAATGCGACAGTGGAGTTTTGCTGATGCCGGCGGCGGCGTTGGTGATGCAGGAAATTGCCGCCACGCGCAGGCCGCATTGGCGGGCGACGATGGCTTCGGGCACGGTGCTCATTCCCACGGCGTCCGCGCCAAGTTTTGCAAAGGCGCGAATCTCGGCGGGGGTTTCGTAGCTGGGGCCGCTGAGGGCGCAGTAGACGCCGCGATGGAGTTTGGTTTTGGTTTTGCGCGCAGCGGCTTGGAGGGCTTGGTTGAGCGCGGGATCGTAGGTTTGGGAAAGGTCGATGAAGCGCTCGCGGCCTTTGGCGAGCGCGCCGCGCAGTGGGTTGTCGCCAATGAAGTTCAAGTGGTCGGTGAATTGCATGAACTCACCGGGCTTGAATTTTTTGTCGATCCCCCCGGCAGCGCTAGTGAGCAAAATGTTTTCAATGCCGTACTCGGCCAGCACGCGAATGGGGAAGGTGACGATCTCGAGTGAATGGCCTTCGTAATAATGGGCGCGTCCGCTGAGCACTAAAATGTTTGTGCCGTCGAGCGTGCCAATGAGAGCCTTTCCGGTGTGGCCGGCGACGGTGGGTTTGGGGAATCCGGCGAGCTTGGCGTAGGGCACGGCGCGGGCGACGGCCATCGCTTGGGCGACGGATTGGAAGCCGCTGCCGAGCACAATGGCCAGGCGCGGGCGGAGTTGACTGGCACGGCGCAGTGTGTCAGCGGCTGTTTTCGGATTGACTTGGCGTCTCACTTCGGGCGGATTCATTGTTTCCGGACAGCCTATGCGCTGTCCAGTTTTATCATCACATGAGCGTTGAACTGAGTAATGAAGAGATAAGCCGTTATTCGCGGCACCTGATTTTGCCCGAGGTGGGCATGGCGGGGCAAAAGAAACTGAAGGCCACCAGCGTGCTGTGCATTGGCACGGGCGGGTTGGGGTCGCCCATCTCGATGTATCTCGCGGCGGCGGGCATTGGCAAGATTGGCATCGTGGATTTTGATGTGGTGGATTTTTCAAACCTGCAGCGACAGATCGCCCACGGCACGGCCGATGTGGGCAGGCCCAAAGTGCAGTCGGGCAAGGAGACCATCAACTCGATTAATCCCGAGGTGGAAGTGGTGGTTCACGAAACGCGGCTGACTGCCGAGAACGCGATAGAAATTATGATGCCGTACGACATCGTGGTGGACGGCACGGATAATTTTCCAACGCGTTATTTGACCAACGACGCCTGCGTGCTTTTGAAAAAGCCAAACGTGTACGGCTCCATTTTTCGTTTCGAAGGCCAAGCCAGCGTGTTCGCGCCGGAACTGGGCGGGCCGTGCTATCGCTGTCTGTATCCCGAACCGCCACCGCCGGGGATGGTGCCGAGCTGCGCGGAAGGCGGCGTGCTTGGCGTGTTGCCGGGAATCATCGGCTGCATTCAAGCCACGGAAATCTTGAAACTCGCACTCGGCAAAGGTACGCCGTTGGTGAATCGCCTTTTGCTCTTCAACGCGTTGGATATGAAATTTCGTGAGCTGAAATTGCGCCGCGATCCCAAGTGCCCGATCTGCGGCGACAACCCGACCATTACGGAGCTGATCGATTACGAAGAGTTTTGCGGCATCGGCCTTGAGCCGGACGAACCGCAACAACATCCCGACGAAGTCACCGTGCAGCAAATGAAAGAAGCGCTGGCGGGGAAAGACATCGCGGTGATCGATGTGCGCGAACACGACGAAGCCGAGATTGCCAAAATCGATGGCGTGCCGATGATCCCGCTCAGCGAATTGCCCCAGCGCTTCACTGAGTTGGACCCGAACCAAATAATTTATCTCCACTGCAAAATGGGCGCTCGCTCGCTCAAGGCAGTGGATTTCCTCAAACAACAGGGCTTCAAATACTGCAAAAGCGTCGCCGGCGGAATCAACGCATGGGCGGAGGAAATTGATCCGAGCGTGCCGCGGTATTAATCGGTAGGGACGCGCTGCGCGCGTCCATGCCATCGTTCGAGCGCGAATTTTCTTTTGCTCGCAACCGTTCTCCTTCAAGCTATCGCCATGGGCACCCGACGTCATGCGCGTGAGCGCGCGGTTCAATTTTTGTTTCAGCACGAGCTGAATCCTCCCGAGGATTTGGATTCGGCGTTGGAACATTTTTGGATGCACCATCGTCCGGCCGTGGCCGAAGTGCAGGAGGGTAAAACAAATTGGGGAGCGGAAAAGGAGTT
>DQLO01000237.1 GCA_015660155.1 Verrucomicrobiota bacterium | reverse complement strand
TTCCACCGCGTGGAACGCTCGCACGGCACGTTCACCCGCAGCTTCACGCTGCCGGAAGATGTGGACGCCGAAAGCGTGGTGGCCAACTTCAAAGATGGTTTGCTAGAAATCCAAATCGCCAAGCGCGAAGAGGCATTGCCGAAATCGATTGAAGTGCGGGTGGAGTAAGTGCTGCAATTCCATTGACGGCGGGCGGGGTCTGTACGATACCTTTGCGCAGCTGATGGGTTTCATCACGGGCATTTTCAAAACGTCGCTGGGGCGTAAGTATCTTATGGCCATTACGGGCGCGGGTCTGTTTGGGTTTGTGGTGATGCATATGCTGGGCAACCTGCTGGTGTTCGCGGGGCCGTCGGCGATCAATGAATACGCTGCGAAACTGCAGGCGCTGGGGCCGCTGCTGTGGGTGGCGCGGATTGGGTTGCTCGGGATGGTGGGGCTGCATATTTGGTCGGCCATTAAATTGACTTCAGAAAATCGCGAGGCGCGCACGGTGGAATACGAGGCGGCGGTGGAACCGGTGGACGCGCATCGGCGTGATGACATCGTGGCCAAGTTCGCCGCACGCACGATGATTTTCAGCGGGCTGATTATTGCGGCGTTTGCGTTTTATCATTTGGCGCATTACACGTGGAAGGTGCCGCAGATCAATGGTGCGGGCGCAGATTTCGAATCGTTTTATGTGACGGCCGATTTCACCACCCCGTTGGAGGGCGGCGAAGAGGGCAAAGATCACGCGGATGTTTTCAAAATGATTATCACCGGTTTCAAGGTGCCGGCGGTTTCGGTTTTTTATGTGGTGGCGGTGGGGCTGCTTTGTGTTCACCTCAGTCACGGCTTGAGCGCGATGTTTCAGTCGTTGGGATTTAAGAATAAAAACATCGGGCTGTGGATGGACCGGTTTGCGGTGGGTGCAGCGGTTTTGATTTTCTTGGGTTACATTTCCATTCCGGTGAGCGTGCTCGTCGGCTTTATTAAATAGGATGAATCTCGACGCCAAAATTCCGTCCGGCCCGATGGCCCAGAAATGGGACAAGCATCAGTTTGACTTGAAGCTGGTGAACCCCGCGAACAAGCGGAAATACGAG
The DNA here is from genome assembly GCA_015660155.1 of Verrucomicrobiota bacterium. Lineage (GTDB taxonomy): Bacteria > Verrucomicrobiota > Verrucomicrobiia > Limisphaerales > UBA1100 > JACNJL01. The sequence continues at coordinate 3,971 of DQLO01000237.1, read as the reverse complement.
GTCATTGTGGTGGGCAGTGGGCTTGCCGGCGCTTCGGCTGCGGCCACGTTGGCGGAGTTGGGTTATAACGTGAAGTGTTTCTGTTTTCAGGACAGCCCGCGCCGCGCGCATTCCATCGCCGCGCAGGGCGGCATCAATGCGGCCAAGAATTATCAGAACGACGGTGACAGCGTGCATCGGCTTTTTTACGACACCGTGAAGGGCGGCGATTACCGCTCGCGCGAGGCCAACGTGCATCGGCTGGCGCAGGTGAGCGTAAACATCATCGACCAATGCGCCGCGCAAGGCGTGCCCTTCGCGCGCGAGTACGGCGGGTTGTTGGCCAATCGTTCCTTCGGCGGCGCGCAAGTGAGCCGCACATTTTATGCGCGCGGCCAGACGGGCCAGCAATTGTTGCTCGGCGCGTACTCCTCGTTGTGCCGACAAATCGGCCTCGGCAAGGTGCAGATGTTTCCGCGCACGGAGATGCTCGATGTGGTTTTGGTGGATGGTCACGCGAAGGGCATCATAGTGCGCGATATGGTGAGCGGCGAAATCAGCCGGCACTCGGCGCACGCGGTGGTGCTCGCCACGGGCGGCTATGGCAACGCATTTTTTCTTTCCACCAACGCGATGGGCTGCAACGTGACGGCGGCGTTTCGCGCGTACAAGCACGGCGCGGCGTTTGCCAATCCGTGTTACACGCAGATTCATCCGACTTGCATTCCGGTGAGCGGCGAACATCAGAGCAAGCTCACGTTAATGAGCGAATCGCTCCGGAACGATGGCCGCGTGTGGGTGCCAAAAAGTCGGGCGGTTGCAGAACAAATCCGCCAAGGCGAACTGAAGGCGGGCGATGTGGCGGAGGCGGATCGGGATTATTATCTCGAACGCAAGTATCCCAGCTTCGGCAATTTGGTGCCGCGCGATGTGGCGTCGCGCAATGCGAAGGAAGCGTGCGATGACGGCCGTGGCGTGGTGGGTTCGGGGCTGGGCGTGTATTTGGATTTTGAGGATGCCATCGGCCGTTTGGGCGAAAGCGCCGTGCGCGAGCGATACGGAAACCTTTTTGATATGTACGAAAAGATTACCGGCAGCAACGCGTACAAAAATCCGATGACTATTTTTCCTGCCGTGCATTATACGATGGGTGGGCTGTGGGTGGATTACAATTTAATGAGCAACGTCCCCGGCTTGTACGTGGTGGGCGAGGCGAACTTCTCCGACCACGGCGCAAACCGTTTGGGTGCGAGTGCATTGATGCAGGGCTTGGCAGATGGCTATTTTGTGCTGCCGTACACCATCGGCCAATACCTCGCCGAGGTGGGGCCGGACGGACGGCCCAGCGAGGAGGGAAGTGAGTTTGCCAGTGCGGAGGAAAAAGTCCGGGCGCAGATTAACAAGTTGTTGTCCATCAAAGGCAAGCGCACGCCCACTTCGTTCCATCGCGAGCTTGGGCAAATTATGTGGGACAAGTGCGGGATGGCGCGCAACAAGGCGGGGCTTGAGGCGGCCATTAAAAAAATTCCAGAATTGCGCGCTGAGTTTTGGGAGAACCTGAATGTGCCGGGCGAAAACGGTTCGCTCAACCAAAGCCTCGAGCAAGCTGGGCGCGTGGCGGACTTCCTCGAGTTTGGCGAATTGATGTGCCGCGACGCGCTGCAACGCGAGGAATCCTGCGGCGGTCATTTCCGCGAGGAACACCAAACCCCCGAAGGCGAAGCCAAGCGCGACGATGAAAATTTCTCGTTCGTCGGCGCATGGGAATACAAAGGCGAAAACCAAACGCCCGAGCTTCACAAAGAGAATCTCGTTTATGAGGAAGTAAAAATGACCCAGCGGAGTTACAAATAATGGACAAGCTGATGAATTTGAAACTCAAAGTTTGGCGCCAAGATAACGCGGAGGACCTCGGCCGCTTCGAGGAGTACGAAGCGCACGACATCAGTCCCGATATGTCCTTCCTCGAAATGCTCGATGTCGTTAACGAAGGGCTCATTGAATCCGGCAAAGAACCCATCGCGTTTGATTCCGATTGTCGCGAAGGCATTTGCGGGACTTGCTCGATGGTCATCAATGGCACGGCGCACGGTGGGCAGAAGGGCACCACGGCGTGTCAGTTGCATATGCGACATTTCAGCGATGGGATGACGATCACCATCGAGCCTTGGCGCGCGACGGCGTTTCCGGTGCATCGCGATTTAGTGGTGGACCGCACGGCGTTCGATCGCATTCAGCAGAAGGGCGGCTTCATCAGCGTGCGCACCGGCAGCGTGCCCGATGCCAACGCCATCCCCGTGCCCAAGGATGATTCCGATCTCGCGATGGATGCCGCGCAATGCATCGGCTGCGGTGCGTGCGTTGCGGCCTGCAAAAACGCCAGCGCGATGCTCTTTGTCGCTGCGAAGATTTCCCATCTCAGCCTCGTGCCGCAAGGCCAACCCGAACGCGAACGCCGCGCGCTGGCGATGGTGAAGCAAATGGACGACGAAGGCTTCGGCAACTGCACCGTCACCGGCTCGTGCGAAGCGGTGTGCCCCAAAGAAATCTCCCTCGATTTCATCGCCCGAATGAACCGCGAATACGGCCGCGCCTTGATCAAAAAAGGCACAATTTAATCCGCGCTTTCCCTTGCCAATTCCGCCGAGTGGCGTAGCCTTTTGCTTTCCGCAAACTGGCTTATGAAAAAACATTTATCACGTCGTCAATTCGTTGGCACTACTGCGGCCTCGGTGGCTGCGGTGGTTGCTTTCCCCTCCATCCTACGCGCGCAGGATACGCAGAAGAAAATTACCGTGGGCGTTATCGGGCTCAGTCGCGGGATGGGGCATGTTTTGAAATACATCGAGGCGTCGAACTGCGAGGTGGGGTATTTGTGCGATGTGGATTCGCGACGGGTGGCGAGTGGGATGAATCGCGCGAAGGGGCCGTTGGCGAAAGTGCCGCAGACAAAAGCGCCGCGAGGCATCGATGATTTCCGGCGCATTTTGGATGATAAATCGATCGATGTGGTTTCAATTGCCGCGCCGAATTTTTGGCATACCACGATGGCGATTCTCGCGATGGAAGCGGGCAAGCACGTGTATGTGGAAAAACCCGGCAGCCAGAATAGCCGCGAGGCGGAGTTGATTGTGGCCGCATCCCGCAAGTACAAAAAGAAAGTGCAAATGGGCAACCAGCGGCGGAGCCAGCCGGGCATCATCGAGGGTGTGGAACGCGTGAAGGCGGGCGAGATCGGCAAGCCGCTGTATGCGCGCTGCTATTATAACGGCTCACGCGGCAGCATCGGCAAAGGGAAGTTTGTGGACGTGCCGGCGTGGCTCGGCAAAAAAGGCTGGGAACGCTGGCAAGGCCCGTGCCCCGAGCGGCCGTTCAAGGATAACCTCGTGCACTACAATTGGCATTGGCACTGGCATTACGGCGGCGGCGAAATGCAAAACAACGGCCCGCATTTTCTCGACGTGGCTCGCTGGGGGTTGGAAGTGGATTACCCGAAGCGAGTGACCATGAGCGGCGGCCGGTATCATTTCGATGACGACCAGGAAACGCCGGATACCGCGTACGCCGTTTACGATTACGGCGACGTGGGCATCAGTTGGGATCAAAGCAGTTGCCACCGCCGCAAGCCCGAGCCGCACTCGTTCGTGACTTTTTATGGCGACACCGGCCAACTGGAAATCCACGGCGCCGGCTACAAACAATTCGACAAAGCCGGCAAAGAGGTGAAGGCCAACCCCGGCAAATGGGACGACGGCTTTCACTTCGGCAATTTCCTCAACGCCATCCGCACGGATGAGCCATTGAACTCAGAAATCGCCGACGCCCAAATCAGCACCCGCCTAACCCACCTCGGCAACATCGCCCACCGTACCGGCGGCGCGATTGATGTGAACCCCAAGACCGGAAAACTCATCGGCAACGAGGATGCCACGAAAAAGTACTGGGGCCGCGAGTATCGGAAGGGTTGGGAACCGAAGGTGTGATGAGAGGGA
>DQLO01000392.1 GCA_015660155.1 Verrucomicrobiota bacterium | reverse complement strand
GCGCCGTTGGTCAGCACGTAATCGCCGATGGAGATTTCGTGATGCACCCGCGTGCGGATGCGTTCGTCAAACCCCTCGTAGCTGCCGCAAAGCAAAAGCAAATGCTCGTGCGCCGACAGCTCGCGCGCTTTGGCTTGGCAAAACGGCTCGCCTTGCGGGGTGAGCATTACCACTTGCGTGGTGTCGTTCGCCAGCTCGTCTATCGCTTCAAAGATCGGTTCAGGCTTGAGCACCATTCCCGGGCCGCCGCCGTAGGGGGTGCCGTCCACCGTGCGGTGCCGGTCGTGTGTCCAGCCCCGCAAATCGTGGAGGGCGAGCTCCAGCCGACCGCTTTCGCGGGCGCGGCGCAGGATGCTTTCATCCAGCGGCCCCGCAAACATCGCGGGGAAAAGCGTGAGCACGTCCACCTTCATAGCTGTGGCTGCGTGGCACGCCGGCGTGCCTAATCGTCGTCCTCGTCCTCGATGATTTCCAGACCGCAGCGCATTCCTTTTTTGGCGCCGCCGGCTTGGATGAGCGAGCGGATGGCGTTAATCGTCACGCCGCGCCGGCCAATCACCTTGGCAATATCATCGGGATCCATTCGCAGTTCGTAAACGGTGGTACCGTTGTTTTCCACTTCGGTTACGTTGACTGCATCGGGTTCATCGACCAAACCCTTGACCACATATTCCACAAAATCTTGCATAACAAAAATCGATTAAAAAATTAGGCGTCGGACTTGGGTTCTTCGGATTTTTCTTCCGCCTTGGGTTCTTCGGGTTTTTCTTCAGTTGCCTCTGCTTCAGGTTTCTCAGCCTTGGCTTCAGGTTCTTCGGCTGCGGGCTCCTCGGCTTTGGCTTCAGGTTCTTCGGCAGCTGGTTCCTCAGTTTTTTCTTCGGCAGCTGGCTCTTCCACTGGCGGCTCTTCGGATTTGGGTTCCTCGGCTTTTTCTTCCACTACCTCGGCGGCTTCAGCCTTGGGCTCGGGGGCTTCTTCAACCGGTTTGGCTTCCTCGGCTTTCACTTCGGGCTCTTCGGCCTTGGGTTCTTCCTTAGCTTTCTTGACCTTCTTGGCTTTGGGTTCCAAACCTTTCTCGGCGCGCAGGGCGCGCTTGATGATGCTGGCCACCGTTTCGCTGGGCTGTGCGCCAACGCCGCGCCAGTATTTGGTGCGGTCGAGGTTGATCGTAAAGTTATCGGCACCTTCTTTCAGCGGCCAATAGGTGCCTATTTCTTCAATGAACCGGCCATCGCGCGGGCTGCGGCCATCGGTCACTACAATGCGGAAAACCGGCGTATTTTTCATGCCGATCCGCTTTAATCTCATCTTTACTGCCATAATTTAAACCCTATTTTTCAGCGCCAATTGGGGCCTGAACCTTTAAAAAGGGGCGGGAATTTAGCCGCCGTGGAATGGGAAAGCAAGCCCTCATTTTGGTTAATTTCACCTCACCGGCGCGGGAACCACCATGCGGAGGGCGCGCGGGGCCACGGTGATTGTCGCCGGCAATTCGCCTGTGGCGTCGCCATCGAGCTGCACTGCCACGCGCTCGTCGTTCACGGGCGTGAGCTCGATGCGCTCCGCCTGCACATAATGCACGCCCGCGAGGCTCGGCAGATTGCCCGTGAGGACGCCCCAAATATATTCGGGCGTGCGCCATTTTTGCACGCGCTCGGCGATGATGGCGTCCACCTTGCCGTCGTCCAGCCGCGCGGCGGGGAACACATCGAAGGGCCCACCATAAAATGGCCCGTTGCCCAGCATAATCAGTTCCGCGCTTTCGATCACTCGGCCATCGGCCACCACGCGCATCGCCGGCAGTAGCTCCATCGCCGCGCGATAGCCCGCCGTGAGATAGGCAAACTGGCCGCTGCGCTTTTTGGTTTCCCAATTCACCAGCTCGCACGCGCGACCGTCCATCCCCGCGCCACCGAGCGCGGGGAAGCAGCGGCGTTGGGTTTTGCCTTCGCGCTGTAGCTCCATCCACGGCAAATCAATTTGCCGCGTGAAGCCGCGCCGGATCACGCGCCACGCCGCATCGAAATCCAAAGGGATGCCCAGCACCCGTGCCAAAACATTCACCGTGCCCAACGGCAAAATTCCCAACGCGGTTTTCTCCAAGGCATCCGGATGCCTCACCAAACCATTGGCCACCTCGTGCACCGTGCCATCGCCCCCGGCGGCCACGAGCAATTCGATGCCATCGGCCACCGCTTGCTCTGCCAAATCCTCCGCGTGCCCCGGCCCTTCCGTGGGCAACAACGTGCACTCGTCGGCAATCTCATCCAACTGCTTACGCAAATGCCGCGCCTGATCGCCCTTGGCGGTGGGGTTAAAAATGAGGCCGATGCGCATCGCCGAAGGGTGGAGTGAAAGCGGGCGAGTGTCTAGTGAGTTGTGGGGCTGCAAATCCTACTTACTTTTTAGCATCTCACGAGTCACAAACTCTTTTCCTTGCTCAACTGCTTTAGGAAGCGAAAGCCCCTTTACCAAGCCCGCTATGATTGCTGCGGAATAAACACAGCCCGTCCCGTGCATCCCGCGTCCTTTCACGCGAGGCAGCGAAAAGAGCCATTCTTCGCGACCATCAAAGAGAACGTCCACCGCTTCTTTAATCCCGCGCAAATGACCGCCTTTCACCAGCACCGCACAACCGTGGCTTTCGAACAGCGCGTGGGCGGCCTTCCGCAAATCTTCCGGCTCGCGGATGCGCAATCCCGTCAACGCCTCTGCCTCGGGCACATTCGGGGTTACCAACGTTGCTGCCGGCAACAATTTCTTTTGAAGCATCTTAACCGCTGAAGGCTTCAATAACACCGCCCCACTCGTGGAAAGCATCACCGGATCCACCACCAATGGCATCCGGCGTTTTGAAAACCATTCTGCAACCACTTCCACATTCCGTGCCGTCAGCAACATCCCCGTCTTGGCCGCTTTGGGTTTGTTCCCTTCAAACACCGCCGCCAATTGCTCCCGCACCATCGTGGGCTTCACTGCCTCCACCGCGAGCACGCGCTTGGGGCTTTGCGCCGTCACCGCCGCCACCACCGAAACCCCGCGCACGCCCAACGCCGCAAACACCCGCAAATCCGCCTGCAATCCCGCCCCGCCGCAGGAATCGCTCCCCGCAATCGTCAACGCCACTGGTTGTTGCTTTGAAGGCACGGGCGGGTTTTAACACAGCGAACACAGAAGGGCACGATGTTCAGGATAATGAATGGAAAAAATCCTGTGCATCGTGGATATCCGTGTTCATTCCGCTCCGCTCATCCGCGCGGCTTGAGGATGAAAAGCACCACAAACAACCCTGCCACCCCCACCAACACCCACACGAAATTCTCAAGCCCGACTTTCGCGAATAGATTTGCGATCATGCCCATGAACTCTGTTTTCATTCTCTATGTTCCCTGTGTCTCTGTGGTTAAAGGAAATTGGACGAAGCAGAAACTGTCCCTCCCGTCATTTCGGCACCCGCCCCGTGTGCAGAGGATTCTGTCCACGCATCGGCCACGGGTTACTAGCGAGACCTTGGCTGGAGGTCTGGATGGCATAGAGTTTTTTACTTAATGACCCAAAGTAAACTATTTGATTTTTTTTAAAGGAAGTTGCAATTCTTTTGGTACTTCTATTCGAAGCTTGTCCTTTATTACTGCAATTGAAATTAAACTGCCATCAACATTGATTCTTAAAACCACTATTCTGCCATCTTCTGCTACTGCATGAATTTCACCTTCTTTAATTATTGACCACTTAGCTCCCTCT
>DQLO01000287.1 GCA_015660155.1 Verrucomicrobiota bacterium | reverse complement strand
GGCAAAACCGACGGCATCGTCCTGTGCCTTTCGAGCGGTGAAGATGTGCCGATGGATGAAGTGGAGGAAGTGATGAGCCATCTGCGCGATGCCGCGCCCGATGCCAGATTGTTGCTCGGAGTACACACCGAAGCGGGGCAGGGCGATGGCTTGGCCGCGCTGGTGATGATGCCGCGTCCGGCGGCAAACGTCGTGGCCGAAGTTGATTCTGATCCCGTCAACCGTTTGGAGGAATTTTCGGAGCAACCCGCGGCCGAAACCGCACCAGCCATCCCTATGCTTTGGACGGCGGATCAACAACAACTGCCTTTGGTAAATATTTCCAAGGGCCGTTTTGATAAAGGCGAGCCCACGCTTCACAATGGCGAGGATCTCGATATTCCCACCTATCAGCGCCGCAATATCATCCTAAACTGATGGGCCTGAAATCCCTCGCGTTGTCGGCGGCTTTGGGCCATTATTCCTTCAGCCATGCAGTGGTATACTGAACTGGCCTTATTGCTAATTTTCACGGGAATCGGCTTTTTTCTTGCCTTGGCGGAAACGGCTCTGCTGACTCTGGGCAAATGGCGTCTGCGCCAAATCACCGCCCATCAGCCCGAACGCGGAGTATTCATTCGCAAACTACTCGCCGCTCCGCACGATTTGCTGGCGACGATGACCTTCCTCAACACGGTGGCCCACGCGGCGATTATCGCCACGGCACTGGCCATTAGCTGGAAGCTCGATCAACAACATTTTATTTTTGTGGCCCTGTTGTTGGCTGCGGGGCTGCTGCTTTTTTGCGAAGTAGTGCCCAAGACATTGGCGATGCGCCGACCGCAATCCTGGGCACCACGAGTGGCGCGGCCATTGTTGTGGCTCGTTTGGTTTACGCGGCCGGTGCGGTTTGTGGCGCAGTGGGTGAACAATCAATTACTGCGATTGGTGCCTAAATCCGTGAAGCCGATGCCGGAACTTTCGGATGAAGAATACAGCGAGCTTATCGAACTCGGTTGGCAATCGGGCACGCTGGGAATTTCAGAAAAGGAAATCATCCTCAACATTATGCGCCTCGATCGCCGGCCGGTGGCGGATCTAATGCGGCCGCGTTCGCAAATGGCGTGCATCCCGCACAACCTCGAGCTGCCCGAGATGTTGGCCGCCGCGCGCAAGCAGCAGCATCGCCGGCTGCCGATGTACGATGAATCGCCCGACACGATCGTGGGCATCCTCAACGCTCCGCGACTGTTGGCCGATCCGACGGTGGATATGGTGGAGGTGATCGACTTTCCGTCCTTCGTTCCCGAAGAAATGAATTTGCTGGAATTGCTGAAAAGTTTCCAACGCTACCAGCACAGCATGGCGATTGTGCTCGATGAATTTGGCAGCACGGTGGGCTTGGTGACACTGGAGGATATTCTCAATGACGTAGTCGACGAGTTGCGGCGCGAGGGGGGCGCGGATGAATTTGTGATGGAAGAAATCGCTCCGGGCCAATGGCGGCTCAGCGGCAATGTGTGGCTGGAGGATTTCCGGCGTGAATATCCGCAGCTCCAGCGCGCGGAAGGCGTGGATACGATCGGAGGCTTGGTGGCATCGCAGATGGACGTGATCCCGCCGGTCGGCACGGAGGTGAATTACAGCGGATTGAAACTCAAAGTCACCCAAGCCGACGGCCGCCGTGTGTTGGAGGTGGAGGCGAAACGAATGGGGAGGTCACGATGACGGTTGTGCAATGGATCTTACTGGGCGTTGGGTTTGCGGGCTGCCTTGGGGTGTCGGCGTTTTTGTCCGGCATGGAGGCGGGTTTGACGGAGGTGAGCCGCTTGCGTCTGCGGCGTCTTGCGCGCGGTGGAAACAAAAAAGCCATCCGATTGCAGCGTTTTCTCGACCAACCGGAAGACACTTTGTGGACAATTTTAGTGGGCAACACACTGGCCAATTTGCTCGTGCTATTGGCCACGTTATATTTTTTGCAGCATCTGCTGGGTGTGATGAATCCAGGCGAGTTGGTGCAATGGAATGCCGACGCTCGAATTTATTGGTTATTGTTTGGTTTGTGCGTGCTCGTGTTTTTCACGCTATTCGAGTTGCTGCCGAAAATGGTTTTTCGCAAATACCCCAATCGTTTATGTTTATTTTTGACCTCGGTTTTTGGAATTGTGGACACGCTGCTTGGGCCGTTGGTGGAATTGCTCCGCATTTTTTCACGGATGCTTCTGTTCACCACGGGTGGGCGCGAATTGCAGGGGCACCTTTTTGGCAGCCGTGAGGAGTTGCGACAAATGATGACAGAAAGCGGACAGGGACTCACCGAGGATGAACGTGAGATGATTGATCGCGTGCTGGATCTGCAAAAAATTCCCGTGCGCGATTTGGCGGTGCCGTTTGAGGAACTACCGATGATCACCACCGAAACTCCCATTGCGGACGTGGTGCGGAACATCACCGTGGTGCCTTATACGCGAATGCCGGTGTGGCAGGAAAGCGACGGACGACGGCGAATCGCGGGCGTAGTAAATTTGCGCCGCCTCATCTTCCTGCCGGAAAATGAATGGCACCGCCCAGCCGGCCATTTTTTGGAATCAGCCCTGTATCAGGATGAAGATATTCGTTTGCAGAAACTGCTGCAACTAATGCAACGCTCCGGGCAGCGCGTGGTCATCATCCTCGATAAACGCAAACGCGAACTCGGCATCGTCAGTTTGCCGGATATTTTGAAGGTCGTCTTTGGGGAGGTGAAAGTCTAATGGACTGGGGCGAAGTCATAGTTATTTTGTTGCTGGTTTTCGCTGTGGGCGTCTTGGTATTTATCAACGGCTTTTTCGTGGCGGCGGAATTTGCGCTGGTGAAATTGCGCGACACGCAGCTCGAGCCACTC
>DQLO01000389.1 GCA_015660155.1 Verrucomicrobiota bacterium | reverse complement strand
TACTTGGAGAAGCAACTGCTTCGCTAAAGGTTAAAAAAAATTAAAGAAGGAGGGCTGAGGCAACTCAGCCCTTTTTCGTGTTTGCCACAAACCGCGCCATGCGTTCCATGGCCGTTTCGATTCGATCCAAACCGGTGGCGAAACAGCAGCGCAGAAAGCCCTCGCCGCTTTTGCCAAAAGCATTGCCCGGAACGGCGGCCACGTTTTCGGCTTCCAGTAATTTTGCGGCGAAGGTTTTTGAATTCAATCCGGTGGATTGCACGCTGGGGAAAGCATAAAACGAGCCGCGCGGCAAATGGCATTTCAGCCCCATCGCGTTGAGCGCGCTCACCATCACATTGCGGCGTTGACGATAGGCCTCGCGCATTTCGGCCATCGGGGCGTCGCCATTGCGCAGCGCTTCCAGCGCGGCTTCCTGACTGGGAAGGCTGGCGCACAGCATTGAGTATTGATGGATGCGCGTCATCGCGCCCACCAATTCAGCTGGCCCGCAGGCGTAGCCGATGCGGAATCCGGTCATCGCGTAGGCTTTGGAAAAGCCGTGCAAAAAAATCGTGCGTTCGCGCAAGCCGGGAAAGCTGGCGATGCTGGTGTGCTCGCCCTCGAAGGTGAGCTCGGCATAAATTTCATCGGTGATTACGATGAGGTCGTGCTTCACGGCGAGGTCGGCGATGGCTTGAAATTCGGCGCGCGTCATTGTGCCGCCGGTTGGGTTCGTGGGAAAGTTGAGCATCAACACGCGGCTCTTGTCCGTGATGGCCGCTTCGATGGCAGCGACGTTGACGCTGAATTTTTCCTGCGCCCGACACGCAACCGGAACCGGCACGCCGTGGGTGAGCGCGATGCTGGGCGAGTAACTTACGTAACACGGCTCGTGATAAATCACCTCATCGCCGGGATTGATGAGCGCGCGCAGGGCGAGGTCGAGCGCTTCGCTGACGCCGACGGTGACGAGAATTTCCCGCTCGGGATGGTAGGTCGGGCCGAAGTGTTGGGCCACGTAACGACTGATGGCCTCGCGCAGTTTCAGCAAACCGAGGTTGGAGGTGTAGCTCGTCTTGCCGCGTTCGAGTGCAAAGATGGCGGCTTCGCGAATGTGCCACGGCGTGGTGAAATCTGGCTCGCCCACGCCCAGCGAAATGACTTCCGGCCGACCTTGGACCAGTTCAAAAAATTCACGAATGCCCGAGGGCGGCAACGCGCGCACGTGGCCGGCAACTTGATTTTCAATGGGTACGGATTTTGACATGCAAAAATCTACTGCGCGTGATGAGCGGCAGCGGGAAAATCAGGCGGCGGCCTGTTTGGGTTTGCGGCGGACGATCGGCTTGGATTTGCCCTGCACCGCGCCGCGGGTGATTTTGATGCCTTCGATGTCGTTGCTGCCGGGAATCTCGTACATCAGATCGAGCATCAATCGCTCGAGCAATCCGCGCAACGCGCGCGCGCCGGTGCCTTTTTTGATGGCTTGCGCAGCCAGCTCGTGCAGCGAATCGCGTGTGAAATCTAGCTCCACGCCCTCGAGCCACAGCAGTTTTTGGTATTGCTTGATGAGCGCGCTTTTGGTGTCGGACAGAATTTCCACGAGCTGATTCTCGGTCAATTCTTCCAGCACGGAAATCATCGGGAGCCGACCGATGAACTCGGGGATGAAACCGAACTTCAATAAATCTTCCGGCTCCACGTGCTTGACCGCCTCGCGTCCATCGGCGATGGCCTCGGCTTGTTCTTCCATTGCGCCGAAGCCGAGCACATGATTGCCGAGTCGCCGCTGGATGACTTTGTCCAAATCCACAAACGCGCCGCCGCACAGGAAAAGCACGTTGCGGGTGTCCACGCGGATGTATTCCTGTTGCGGATGTTTGCGGCCGCCTTGCGGGGGCACGCTGCATACGGTTCCCTCGAGAATTTTCAGGAGCGCCTGTTGCACGCCTTCGCCGGAGACATCGCGCGTGATGGAAACGTTTTCGGTGCGGCGGGTGATTTTGTCGATTTCGTCGATGTAAATGATGCCCATCTCCGCGCGTTTCACATCAAAGTCCGCGGCTTGCAGCAGTCTAAGAATGATGTTCTCCACATCCTCGCCTACGTAACCCGCCTCGGTGAGGGTGGTGGCGTCGGCGATGGCGAAGGGCACGTCGAGGATGCCCGCGAGCGTGCGCGCGAGCAGCGTCTTGCCGGTGCCGGTGGAGCCGATGAGCATGATGTTGGTCTTCTCAATCTCCACCTCCGCGTGCGGGCCGTCGTCGTCCTTCGCCGCCTCGGCTTCGTGCATGATGCGCTTGTAATGATTATGCACCGCGACGGCCAAGGTTTTCTTGGCTTCATCCTGCCCGATGCAGTGGCGATCCAGCTCGGCTTTGATTTCGGCGGGCTGCAGGATTTTCAGCTCGGTCGCGGGCTGCGATTTATCGTTGGCAAATTCCTTGTCGAGAACGGCCTTGAAGGTTTCAACGCAGTTGTCGCAAATGTACACGCCGGGGCCGGACACCAGTTTGCGGACTTCCGCGTGGCTTTTGCCGCAGAAACTACAGAGGGTGATTTGCCGTCGGGCCATAATTATTTTCCGTCAGCGGAGGATTTTCCTGGCAGGTTGGGTACGTCCTTGCGGGAGGCGACCACTTCATCCACGAGCCCGAATTCCTTGGCCTCATCGGCGCTGAGAAAGTTGTCGCGCTCGCACGCTTCGTAAACTTCCTCGTAGGGTTTGCCGGTGTGTTTGGAAAGAATGTTGGTGAGGGTTTTCTTAAGGGACAGCATATGCTTGACCTGAATTTCCATATCCGTCGCCTGCCCGTGCGCGCCGCCGAGCAATTGGTGAATCATAATGTTCGCGTTGGGCAGCGCGAAGCGTTTGCCCTTGGTGCCACCGGCGAGCAGCACCGCGCCCATACTCGCGGCTTGGCCGATGCAGTAGGTGTTCACGTCGCAGGTGAGAAATTGCATGGTGTCATAAATCGCGAGGCCGGCGGTGACGTGGCCGCCGGGCGAGTTGATGTACACGTGGATGTCCTTCTTGGGGTCGGTCATTTGCAGAAAAAGCATCTGCGCGATGACCACGTTGGAGACGTTGTCATCAATGCCCGTGCCCAGAAAGATGATGCGATCCACCAGCAGCCGGGAGTAAATGTCGTACCCGCGCTCGCCGCGGCTGGTTTGTTCCACCACGTGGGGAACCAAGTAGTTGTTTTGTATTGTGTCGTTCGCCATACCAAAAATGTTTCGGGAGCCTATAATTTCAAATGGCTCGGGTCAATTTCAAAGGGTTCACGGCGGTGCTTTGGTAGGGACATGCTGTGCATGTCCATGGACGCGCGCAGCGCGTCCCTACCGCCCTTGCCGTTTTTGCAGGGCGGCGATGGCGTTGGTGGCGGCGGCGGTTTCGGCGGCTTTTTTGCTTTTGCCGGTGCCGCGCGCCATATCTTTCCCGCAATGGCGCACGGCGCATTCAAAGAAGCGGTCGTGATCCGGTCCCTGCATATCGAGTAGTCGGTATTCAGGTGCCACGGCGTTTTTGCTCTGTAAAATTTCCTGCAACTCGCCTTTGGGATTGCCCACGTGGCGGCCGGCGTCCGCGCCTTTGAAGGCTTCGGCGAATTGCGCGTGGATGAATTTTTTCACTTTCGTGAATCCGCCATCGAGATAAATCGCGCCCACCACCGCCTCAAACGCATCGGCCAAGGCGGAGGGGCGTTCGCGGCCGCCGCTCTTTTCCTCGCCGCGGCTGACCACCAGCTCGGGGCCGATCTCCACCGCCAACGCCTGCTCGGCCAGCGCTTCCTTGTTGACCATTCGCGCCCGCGCCTTGGACAGCGTGCCCTCGTCGCGCGTGGGAAACTGGCGGAACAACTCCGCGCTAATCACCAGTTGCAGCACCGCATCGCCCAGAAATTCCAGCCGCTGATTGTTTTGGAGCGACTCACTTTTTTCGTGGCTCACCGAGGGATGCGTCAGCGCCAACTCCAGCAGCGCGGGGTCCTTGAAGGTGTACCCCAACCGTTTTTGAAATGAACCCCGGCCGGCCATGCGTCACGCTGCGGTTTCGGCTTCTTCAGTTTCCGTAGCCTCGGCGGGTTCCGGCTCAGGCTCCACGGGTAACGGCGGCCATTCCTCGCCGGCCACCGGCAAGCCGTGTTCCAGCAGCGCGGCCACTTCGATTTGCACCTGCTCCAATTCCTCCATCTTCAAATCCGGATCGGGGATGGTAAACAGATCGCCGGATTTCGGTTGTTCATAAATAAACACGCGCCCGCTTTCTTCGCGCAGTTGTTCCTTCACTTTAAGAACCCGTTTGCGCTCGAGCATTACCGCCAGAATGTAGCTCGCCTCGCGCCAGCGCGCATCGCCGGTTTCCAGCAACTTGCGCAGCAAACTTTCGGCAGTGGCCTTTTGGATGGCGTCGGGCGGTGTGGCGGGTGGCGACTCGTACGTGCCCTGCCAATGAGAGATAAACCCCTTGCGCTCCGCCGCACCCTCGCCCTGTTTCTCCCAGCAGCCGTGGCAAATATCGCGCCGCAAGTACTCGTGATTTTCGTGGGCCAGCACCGTGTGATAACCCGCCCCATCCTCAAAAGCCTGCTCGCACAAATGGCATTGATGCCCGCGTGATTGAATATTCCAGTCGCTCAAAATAAATTCCTGCGCGGCCAATGAACCATTGTGAAGACACGCAAGCAACGCCGACTTGTTCGCAGGCGCGACGCAATCCCGGGAGGGCGAGGGCGCGTCATTTCTCCTTTGCCGTCTTAATTTCCACCCAGCGATCTTCGTACTTTGGCTTATTGGTTTTGCCATCGCGCGTGGTGAGCGTGGCGCTTTCGGGGAGGAGGTAAACGATGTTCTCATCAATCACGCAACGCATCGGGGAATCGAAGGCATTGAGCAACTCGGTGATTAAATCGAGGGCGGAGATGTTGTGCAAAACTCCACCCCAATTTCGGATTTTTGCCATTTCAGCATTAAACTGATCAGCCCGATGCCAACCGATGGGGGCTTGTGCGCGCGGGAGGCCCGGGCCCAAAGGCAGGCCGGTCACAGGATCCACATTGAAAGGCCCAGCGTTCGCACCTCCGGGGAATCTCCCGCCATTTCCCACACCGGGAAGGCCAACTCCAGGCAATGGATTGCGTCCGGGAAATTGGCCCGGTTGCGGGAAGGGACGACCTGTGTTTGGGTCGATCCCCACCGGCGGTTCGCCAAATTGCCGTGCAGGGGGGACAAGTTGATGCGCGTTGTTGGGGACATTGCCATTTTGAACAGCGGCAGGTTTCCGAAACACAATGGGCACGACTTTGCCTCCCATTACTTGTTTGTTCAAAGCGTTTAACACTGCGAGCATGTCTACAACATTGAAATTTTCGTATTTATCAATCTTCGCGTGCATCGCTTCGGTCAGCTTCCGCTCAGTGGCTTTGCCGGCGAGGGTGGTTTCGCGGCGGTTGGTGAGGGTGCGATCGAGGCGCCAGGTTTGGCCGGTGGTGGTGTCGAGCTTCACGTTCATCAACGTGCCGTCGTTTTGAATAAAACTGCGAAACTGAAACCGTGGCTCCGCGCCGTGCAGCGCGGTGGCGATCATCAAGAGTGGAAGAATTTTTTTCATCATAAGAATCTTTATTTGGATTGGACGCGAACGGGCACCCAACGCTCTTCGTATTCGGGCTTAGCCGGTTTGCCGCTGCGGAGGGTGTACGTGGCGGCTTCGGGGACGAACACCACCGCATCGCCATCGATGATGCAGCGCAGCTCCACGGTGCTGGTGTTGAGAATGCGCGTGACGATGTCCACGCAGGTTTGATCCAAACTCATGCCGCGCCAGTTGCGGATAAACGCGCGCGTGGAGTCCACTTGGCCGTTGGCACCCAGCGCGCCGTGTTGGGGGATTTGCATTCCGCGATTGGGCCGAACTACCGCGCTGGGCAATCTCCCGCCGGGGCTACCGATGGGCAAACCTGTGCTGGGATCAATCGTCACGCCACCGCGTTGGCCGCGCGCGGGTTGTGGTTGGCGTCCGCCGCCCGCGCCGAGGCGAAATGGAAAACCGGTGTTCGGATCTATACCGCCTCCTCTGATTCCACCGCCACCGCCGGGCAAGCGCAGTCCCGTGGTGGGATCCACACCGCCTCTTCCGCCAAACCCGCCGCCGGGCCGTGCGGGTTGGGCAACCGGCCGCACGAGCTGTTGATTGATGTT
>DQLO01000142.1 GCA_015660155.1 Verrucomicrobiota bacterium | reverse complement strand
GGTGACATCGACGGCATCCCAAAACACACCGCCGAGCTAATATCCGCCGGATCATCCGGTAAGTCGTCGGTTGCATAAACCGGTCCCTCGCCGGCATCGGCATTCACAAAAGCCCAATTGGGCGGCGGATAACAAGCGCGCACGGACGAGCGCACAGTTTTGTATGTCAACAAATCCCACCCGCGGTCGGCGTAGCCTTCAATCCATTTCGCATTGAGCAATAAACCGGCGGCTATCCCGAGGCGACTGTTGACTGGATTGCCGAGAAACTCGACCCGTTCGTTTTCGGGGGTAACGGAAACATTGGGTGGCGATGAAAGCCGCGGCCCGCGCTGAAAGTTTTCCGCATAAGTCGCGGCGAGATCGTAAGCACAGTGCATTCGCGACGATAACCGCGCGCGCGGTGGCGGGCAAGCGCGGCTATGGTTTTACAAAGCGATAGGTGCCGTCATTCTCGCGCGCGATGCGTTGGAGAATGTCTGCCCCGCCTTTATCGTGAAAGGCGAGAGTGTTAATGCGAGCCTTGAGTTGGCGGTTGCCAGCGGCAATGGCATCGAGTGCGGGGCCATCGGCAAACTGGCCGTCGGTGAGCAACCACACGGTGTCGGGCCGCAAATTGAAACACCACTTCAATGCCTCCGTGGGATCGGTTCCGCCGGCCGTACTCCGCCCGCGCACCCAGCCGGTTGCCCACTGGATATTTTTCGGCGTGCCGGCCAACATCGCATTTGCTGGCATCGCCTGTGCGCCGTCACTGAAAAAATAAATCATAAATTGGTCGGTGGGTTTCAGCCCTTTCAGCGTGCCGCAAAGCTCTTCCTTCGCGGCGGCCAGACGGTTGCCACTCATGCTGCCGGATCGATCAATGATGAACACAAACTTGTTGCCACGACTGGCTGTGCCGAAAAAGCTCACACCCTCTTCGGGCTTGGCGTGCAGCATCTTGAGGTTTGCAATCGCCACCGGATGCCGATTGCGCGCGGCGAGGTTCCACCAATATTCGGCGGCGGCTTTGTCGACATTCGCGCCCCGGCCTTCAAAGAAAATATTGCCGAGATTCACCTGCGCGTGGGGATTGCCCGCTCTTGCAAGGCGAACCAGTTCCGCCAATTCAGCACGAGACAACACCGGTGCGAGATCGGGCTCCGGCGCGCGGGCGGATTCGTTGGCCGCTTCAAGCTCTTCGCCTTCCGCCACCACGGTTTCGGAAGAATCCCTGGCCACCGGCACGATTGGCTCAGCGACAAGCGATTGGCCGGATTTTTCAAGGCGCGGATTGCCTGCGGGCTTGGCCTCTTTTTTTGAACAGCCGGAAATAAAAACGGCACACAGAAAAAAAAGAAGCACGCCCAAAGTCGGAATAACGAAACGCCTCATGCCTTAATATAGCACAAATTCAGTTGTTTCGCAAACGGATCACGGATCACTTTAGCAAATTTGTCCGGCCACGCAAACGAGCGCGAGCCGCGTCATTTTAACTTCCCCACCCTTCCGCCAATCGCACGAGCGTGCGGACGGCAATACCGCTCGCACCTTTGCCGGCGTTGGGTTGGGCTTTGTCGAACCACGCGGTGCCCGCAATGTCGAGGTGCGCCCACGGGGTGCCTTCCACGAATTGCTCTAAAAATTTTGCGGCGGTAATGGTGCCCGCTTTGCGATCGGAACCGGCATTGCGCAGGTCGCTCATATCGCCGCGCATCGGTTCGAGGTAATCGGGATCCATCGGCAACGGCCAAAAGCGTTCGCCGCATTCGCGCCCGCGCAGCGCAATGCCGTCGCCGAGCGCCTTGTGATTGCCGAGCAACGCCACGCGCACGCTGCCGAGGGCGACGCTGACTGCGCCGGTGAGCGTGGCCGCGTTGATGATGTGCGTTGCGCCGAGGCGATTAGCGTAGGTGAGCCCATCGGCGAGCACGAGTCGGCCTTCGGCATCGGTGTTGATGACCTCGATGGTTTTGCCGTTCATCGCGGTGATAATATCGCCGGGGCGCGTGGCGGTTCCGCTGGGCATATTTTCCGCCATCACGAGCAAACAGGAAACGCGCACGCGCGGCTGCAAACGGCCAATCGCGGTGATGGCGCCCAGCATCGTGGCCGCGCCGCCCATATCGTATTTCATTTTTTCCATCGAATTGGCGGGCTTGAGCGACAGGCCGCCGGTGTCGAAGGTGATGCCTTTGCCGACCAAAAATAAATGGTCATCGTTGATGGGGTTTTCCGGATTCCAACTGAGCCGCACCATGCGCGGCGGCCGCACGGAGCCTTGGCCGACGGCTAGGATCGCGCCCGCGCCGAGTTCGCGTAGGGCATTTTCGTCGAGCACTTCCACTTCCAATCCGGCCGCTTCGCCTTCGCGCGCGGCGCGCATTGCAAATTCTTCCGGGCCCAAATCGTTGGCGGGCATTTCCACCAACTCGCGCGCGAGGTTCACGCATTCGGCGGTGATGCGTCCGGCATCGGCGATGGCTTGGTCGCCGGGGGTCAGCAAAATAACTTCTTCGACCGGCCACGGTTTTTGTTCTTTATAACCACTGGGCCGATGTTGGCCAAAGCCCGCGCCCTCGGCGGCCAAGCGCGCGCAGGCATCGGGCGGCAGCAACAGCGCCACGGACCGGCACTTGGCCTTGGCGGCGGCGCGCACGGCTTGGCCGGCGGCGGCAAACCAATGGCGCGCCATCGGCGCTTCGCCGAGGCCGATGAGAAACACACGCTTCACGGCGCTGTCCGGCACGCGATGGATAAGCGTGCACGCGCCGGCCTTGCCGGTCCACTCGCCGCTCTCGATGAGTTCGCTGAGCAATCCGCCGAGGCGCGCATCGAGTGCGGCGTCCACGGTGCTGCCTTTGGCCAGTGGCACGGCCAGCGCGTCGACGTCGAGTTCTTCCCAATTACCTGAATGAATAGTGATGTTCATTTTTATTTTTCCTAAATTAATTTTTGTCCGGCCCGGGCTCGATTGTCGCAATGGCGTGCAACAAATCGGTGGCGGCTTGGTGATATAATTTTCTCAGTTGATCTTTGTCTTTGGTTTCTTTTGCCTTGGCCCGAAGGTCGCGGAAGTCGAGCGGTTCGCCAAACTTTATTTCCACCCGATAAGGACGCGGAAACCAATGGTGGCGGTTGAAGGCCTCGTACGAGCCGAATAATTTGACGGGAACCACGAGCGCATTGCTCTTGAGAATAATCAGGCCCACGCCCGGCATTGGCGCTTGGATTTGACCGGTGGACGAGCGCGTGCCTTCGGGATACATCATTACCGCATCGCCGGCGCGCAGTCGGGTGAAGAATGTTTTCAAGCCGCGGCCACTGCCGGATTGGTCGACGGGGATGACGCCCCAACTGTGCAGCAACCACGCCAGTGGAGGAAATTTGTAGGCACTTTCGCGCGCCAACGCGATGACCAGTCTGTCCACGGAGCAGACCATATAAAATGGATCGAGATAGCTCACGTGGTTGGAGGCAAGAATCAGGCCGCCGGTTTGCGGCACGCGATCGTTGTGCAATACGCGGCGGCGAATCCAAGTGCTCGTAAACAGCCCCGAGATAAACCGGGCCAGCCAATAGTGAAAACCAATGCGCGTGGGCGTTCGAGCCATTGCTATTTTCCTTGTCCCCGAAAAATGCGCAGCACTTTGCGACGCAACAGCGCGGGCCACAGCACCTTGAGAATCGGCGCGAGGCGCAGGCGCGGCGGGATGATGAGTTCGCGCTGGCGGTCGCGCATCGCGTCGATGATTTCGCGCGCGCATTGTTCCAGCGTGATGGATTCGTGATTGTGCGAGCGTTTGCTTTCGCCCATCGCAGCGCCATCGGCGGTGCACGCGTTGGCGCGCATTTGGGTGCCTTGAATCCAATGCGGATGGATGGTCAAAATATCGACGCCCGTTTCTTCCAGCTCGTAGCGCAGCGTATCGCAAAAGCCTTCGAGCGCGTGTTTGCTGGCGACGTATCCGGAATGCGCGGGCACGGCGATTTTGCCCTGGATGCTGCCGATGGAAACGATGAGGCCGCCGGTCTTTTTGAGTGCGGGCAGCGCGAAGTGTAGTGTGTGCACAAGGCCAAGGTAGTTGACCTCCATCAAGCGGCGAAATAAATTGAGGTCAGTCACTTCCTCGAACTTGGCCCACATGCTGAGGCCGGCGTTGGAGATGAGAAAATCAATGCCGCCAAAGCGCTCGATGGTTTTGGCAATGAGTCGCTCGCAATCTTCGGGCTGCGTGACATCGCCGGTGACAGCCATGGCTTCGCCACCCGCCGCTTCGCATTCGGCCACGGCCTCGGCGAGGGCATCGGCGTTGCGAGCGAACAGCACCACGCGACAGCGCCGCGCGGCGAGGTCGTGCGCGAGTTGGCGGCCCAAGCCGGATGAGGCGCCGGTGATGATGACAACTTTTTCGGCAAACATCAGTCCGCCTTGTTGAACGACGCAATGGCCTCATCGGTCAAGCCCCATTCGCGCAGGGGATCTGGGCCGGGAAGGATTTTGCCGGGGTTCATCACGCTCTTGGGGTCGAGGCCGTCCTTGATGGCGCGCACGGCTTTGAGGCCGGTGGGCGAGAGATCGGCCTCAATCCACGGGAGATGCTCGGTGCCGATGGCGTGATGATGGCTGACGGTTCCGCCGTTTTGCAGGAAGGAATCCTCGGCGGCTTTTTTGATGTAAAGATATTGGTCCATCTCGCGGCCTTTTATTTGGCGGCAACCGAACGTGAAGTAGAGGCTCGCGCCGGTGTGGTAGTTGTGGCTGATGTGGCAGCCGACCCACGGATCCACGCCGGTATCGCGAATGGCTTTTTGGATATTGGCGAGGGTTTTGGTGTAAAGATTGTGGAGGTTTTCCCACGTGGTGGAAGTTTCGCTCACGTCGCCCATCACGCCGCGGTCCATCAAATAATCGCGCACGTGCGGGAAATCATATTTCGCTTCCTTGAAGGAATTGCCCGGGCCTTCGCCGAGGTTCACGCCGCCGTGTTTTCGGAAAACCCGATTGGACTCCCGCCGCTGCATATGGAACGTATCGTAATCGCCTTCGTACGCGGTGGTCATCATACAGCACTTTGTAAAATCAATGCCTTTGATATTGCGCAAATACCATTTCATCACCGCGCCAATTTTTTGTTTCAGCGGCGACTCCACTTTTTTGAACGCCGCGCTGAGGGCCGTCTTGCCCGGATCGTTGAGGCGCGTGATCACTGGCATCGTCCCGTGTCGCACGCACTCGTGGATGGCGTGGATGCCGCTCTCGAAATCCGGGAACAACCAACCTTCAAACAATTTATATTCCGGCAAGCGATGCACTTGCATCGTCACCTCCGTGATCACGCCGAGGATGCCTTCGCTGCCCACACACAAACTGCGCACGTCAATGCCGTTGGAAGTATTCGGAACCGTGCGCGTGACGATCGTGCCGCTGGGCGTGACCATCCGCAGCGCGATGACCATGTCTTCAATCTTGCCGTACTTGTCGCTTTGCATTCCCGCCGAGCGGGTGGCCACCCAACCGCCGAGCGTGGAGTGCACAAATGAATCCGGAAAATGCCCCAGCGTAACGCCTTCCGCTTCGAGCTGTTCCTCCATGTGCGGCCCATAAACGCCGGCTTCCATGCGAGCGAGCAGCGATTTTTTATCAACCGCCAACACACGATGCATCCGGCACATATCGAGGCTCACAATGAACCGCCCATCGCGATCCTTCGGCTCGATGCAGCCGGCGATGTTCGTGCCTCCGCCAAATGGAATCAGCACGGCGTTGTGTTCGTGGGCGGCTTTGACGACAGCCACCACGTCGGCCTCGCTGGCGGGGTAGACGATGAGGTCCGGCGCGAAGTCCACTTGCCCGCGCCGCAGTCGAAACAAATCGCGGAACGCTTTGCCGGCGGCGTGGATAAGGCGGTCTTTTTTGTCGACGGAAAATTGATCGTCCGCGAGTGCCTCCCGCAGTGCGGCAACAAAGGGGGCGTTCTCTTTGGCGGCGGGCAAATGCACGTCATCAAACTTGACCGGCGGCGTGGGCTCGACCTGTTCCAGCCCCAATTCGCCGCTGAGGTACGGCCACAGCTTTGGCTTGTCGGCATCGCTGAAGCTCACGTCCTCGTGGCCCCAGCCCCACCATTTCATGTGGCGGATTTTGGGTTCGGAAGAATTAGCCATGGAGTTCCTTCAGCTTGTGAATGCGGTTTTCCATTTCGCGGGTGATGGCGCTGTAAATCATTCGGCCACCGCCATGTTCCTCGCGAAAGCGGTTGGG
>DQLO01000050.1 GCA_015660155.1 Verrucomicrobiota bacterium | reverse complement strand
TTTTGAATCCGCCCACCAGTGAGGGAACCACCGCAAATTGAAATATCGCGTAGGCTCCGCCGATGCTCAGCACCGAGGTGAGGAGCATGGGCACGAGCATGCCGGGCGGTTTGGGCGCGGCCTCTTCGGGTGCCTGCGCGGCTTCGCCTTCGGTCGCTTGCGCGTCGCCTTCGGCGGCGGCGTTTTCTTCGGGTGCTTGTGCTTCTTCTTCAGCCATGGTTTACCTCCATTTTTGGGTTAAAAATCTGTGTGTTTATGCCTGTTTATTAACGTTTCAGGGCCATCATTTCTTTGAGGATCTCGTCACTGGTGGAGATCACCCGGGCGTTGGCCTGAAAGGCGCGTTGTGTGGTAATCATGTTAGAGAATTCCCGTGCCATGTCAACGTTGGAGAGCTCAAGTGAGCCCGACGCGATACGGCCCATGCCGGAAGATCCGGGGGCCTTGGCGTTACTGAGAATTTCCGTGGCACCGGCGCTGTCGGCGGTGATACCGGCTGGGCCCGCCGTGGAGAGGTTGCCGTACAGATTGGCTCCCTGCTTGAGCAGCGCCTGGGGGTTCTTAAAGTTTTGCAGCAACAACTGCGCACGCGCGTATTGCGTGCCGTCAGTGAGCAGCATGTTCACCTTGCCGTCGGCACCCATACTGTAGGAGCTGATGCTCGCACCGCCGGTGAGGGTGAGCGAGGAAACGGTGCCGGCGTCTTTGTATAACTTGAAACTGCTGCCACCGGTGGTGATATCCACCGTGTTCGTGCCAGCCGAAGCATCGGCGGAGGTGGTGTGGAAATAAATGTTATCGCTGGCTATCCGGGCGTAGTACGCCTTGCCGTCGGTTAACCCGCCGGGCATCGTGCCGCCGGTCACGTAAAAGGTATCGCCCGTTGACATCCCGTGGCCGCTGGCGAGGCTCATGTAATCGCTGGCGTACGTCACGCTGCTCACGGTGACTTCCGCGGGGCTGGCGGTGGTGAAGTTCACTTTATTCGCGCCGGAAGCTGCATCGGCCGCGGTGCCGTGCAGGCTGAAGGTGTCATCCGTCACTTTTGCCACAAAATAAACCGTGGAAGTGGAAGAGCTCCCCCCCGCCACGCTGGGCACAGTGCTGCTGAATTTCACCTGATTGCCCGTGGAATATGCGTGGGCGGTTCTGGTTAAAATATTGGTGGAAGTATCCAGCGACACGCTGGAACGATCCTCGGTGTACTTGCCCACATCGAGCTTGAGATCGCCGATCGCCAGCTTTTCCGCCGCGGTATTTGCCGGTGCCTGCTTGTTGAGGCCCTGCACGCGGAAGCCGCTGTTGGTCACGAGAAAGCCGTTCTTGTCCTCGCGGAAATCGCCTGCGCGGGTGACGAATAACTCGTTGGTGGTGGCATCTTTCACCATGAAAAAGCCATCGCCGGTGATGGCCATATCCGTTCGCACGCCGGTTTGCTTGATGGCGCCCTGGGTGAATTGGTTCTTGATGGCCGACACGGTGACACCGTTGCCCACCTGCATGCCGGCTTGGCCGCTAGTGGTGGCGGTATCAGGTGTTGGGGCGCGCATGGTTTGCGCAAGAGTGTCCGAGAAATCGACGCGGGCGCTTTTGAAGCCAATGGTGTTGATGTTGGCCAGATTATTACCAATGGCATCGAGACTGGTTTGAAACTGCTTGATGCCGAGTACGCCGGTATTGAGTGATCTAATCATGACTTATTCCGTGGTTGTATTTTCTTCGGTTTCTGGATCCTCAAAACTGACGGAGTTCACTTGATCCAGTGTGTAGGTTTTGTTACCCACAATAATCCTCGCTTCGCCATCCTTGACGTTGAGGTCGGTCACGATTCCTTTCGTAAATTCTAGATCCCCGGTGATGAGGCGCACTTCCTTGCCCAGCAGGTTGGTGGCCTGCAGGAAGTCGTTGCCTTGGCGCAGCTTGGCGATATCGGCACCCATCGTCTTGGTTTGCTCCAAGCTGCTGAACTGCGCCATTTGCGCGATAAACTCGGTATCGCTCACTGGCTGCATCGGATCCTGATTGCGCATCTGTGTGACGAGCAATTTCAAAAATTCATTCTGGCCAAGCATCTTCACCGGCACGCGTTCAACCGCCTCCGGGGCTTCGGCTTTGAATCCAGTTATTTGTGTAGGATTTACAATCATGATTCGTTCCTCTCGTTATGCCCAACTTTCCCAAGTGGCATTTTCGGTGCGCGCGGTGGCGCGGCGCGGGGCGGTTTGTTCGTCCTCCTCGCGGTTATTTTCCAACCCGCCCCAGTTGAGCGGCTCGTCATCATCCTCCCCGGCCGACGCGTGGCGGCGGCTCTCGGAAGGGTTAAAATCGTCTAAATCCTCGGAAAAACGGGGCAATTCAGCCTCCTCACGATCCAAGTCGCGAAGGGTCACCCCGCGTTCGGCAAGCGATTGCTGCAGTTCATTCCATTGGCCGGCGAGGCTCTGGCTATCGCCCTGCCCCAACCGCGCCTGAATTTCCAAACCGCCTTGGCTGTAGCGAATGGTCAGTTCCACTTGCTGATTTTCTGTCTGCAATTTCACCGTCCACTGATCAGCGCCCTTGGTGCGGAAGGTGGTGACGGCATTCCAAATTTTCTCCAGCGTGGCGGAAATCTGCCCGGGCACTGGCGTGAATGCCTGCGTGGCCGCAGTGCCGGTGGCGGCGGGAGCGGAGATGGCTTGAATTGGCGCGGTAAATTCCTTGGCTTGTTCGCGCGGCAAATCCTGTTGTTGGCTGGACGCACCGCCGCCGAGCTCGGCACTGGTCGCCGGGCGCAGCTCTTCCCATCTCGCTACGGATCCTTCCGGCGCGGGGGTGGTTGTTTTTGCCATCATGGCCATCTTGGAGTTGTCCAGAGCAAATTGCGTGCCGTTCACCATTTCCCATTCGCCTTCCGGCAAATTGCCGGTTTTATCAGCTGATTGCGCGGGTTTAACCAACGCGCCTTTGGCGAGCGCGGCGGTGGGTAAATTTTGCCGCACGCTTTCCAATTCAGCCTTGGCTTGAGCGTGCTTGGAATCTTCAGTCTTTAATTGCGCGCGCACGGCCTGTTGTTTTTTCAATCGACCGGTTTGTTTGGAGGCAGCTTGCTTGCGAGTTTGCTGGGCCTGTTGCTCTTCCGTTGCCGCGTCGGATTTCACCACAGGCTTAGCCTCTACTTTGGCCTGGGACTTCAATAACTTTGGCTTTCTCAAAAGCTCTTGATCGTCACCGGCTTTGGCGGACTGGGTTGTGTTCGCAGCCAATTCCAATTTGGTTTTTGCTTTGGCTTGGCTGGCAAGATCCGTCTGCAACGGAGTTGTATGGCCCATCCCGGCTAATTCTTTGGCGCGGTTTTTTTGCCGTGCGGCCTCTTCGCTGGGCTTGGATTCAGTTTTTTCCTCAACGGCTTTTTCCTGCTCGGCAGCCTCAGCTTCGCTGGCGGCTTCGCGGAATACTTTGTCAAAGTCTTGATCCCCCGCAGCCGGCTCGGCCGGAGGCATGAGTCCAAAAATGGGATCCGCCGCAGGGGCGTCGGTGACTACGGATTGTTGTGTGGGTAAGGGTGTCATTATGGAGTGGGTGTGGGTGTCGAGCTGGAATAAGGCATGGTACGGCGCCAGTCTTTGATGATTGCGTTGTAAAGCTTGATGTCCGCGTCATCGCCGGAAATGAGCGTGCTCACGATGGTCGCCTGATTGGTCGGGGCCATGTAGTGAAAGAGCTTGGGATTCAGCGTGGGGTCATCAATCTGGGTGGCTCGGATCAGGTTTCGCAGGTTTGCTTCCCGCGCCGCCGCATCACCTTGATTCATAATATTCTCATAAACCCCGGCCAACCGCATTAGCTTGTTCGTTTCATTTTGCTGAATCTGGATTACCTTGCCCTCAAACAATTTGTCCAAGTGCGCGCGAATGGTGGTGATGTGGTTGGTGTGAAAATGCAGTTCCTTGAGTTGTTCGTTGATGTGACTGTTCAACTCTTCGAGTTCTGCTTCGCGCCGTGTCAGGAATTTTTCGCGTGCTTCGAGTCGCTGAATAAGGTCACGCAAACTGGGATCGGTCATCTCCAAATCACCCGCTGCGGTGATGCGATTGAGATCCCCGAACCGACGCTCGATGATGCGTTTTTCTTCCGGCTTGTTTGCCTCATGTTCAGCAGATTCCTCTGTTTTTGCGGCATCCACCAGGCTCTTGGGCTTCTTCGCCTCTTTCACGGCCTCCACCTCTTTCTCCTCCGCCGCCT
>DQLO01000169.1 GCA_015660155.1 Verrucomicrobiota bacterium | reverse complement strand
TCGGCGCATTACGGACCCTCATTAATTTGGAGGTCAACCCGTATAAATTCACGAACGGCACACCCACCTTGGTGGCCGTCTCATTCATCACCTGGATGTACGCGGCAATTTCCCGGTTGCGCTCCTCCCAACGCGGTGTTCGTGCCCCTAGGTTCTCATAGGCAATCGGCGAGACCAAAACGAGACGCACCTCAGATTTCCCGTTGTATTTCTTTGCGTGATGCGAAGAGATAAAGGCAGTCAAATTATTCTTAAACTCCACCAAGGCAAACTCACCCGCAAACGACTCACCCATGCCAAAACACGCGATGATCACATCAGTCTTATGCGCCTCAAGCGTTGATGCCTCCGTGGGAAAATTCGTCGGGCGAGCACGGGCTGTTAGCATGTCTCCTGCCCAGCCGAGATTCCGAGTGGAAACCGGATTACCCACCGAGCGCTGCAAGAGCAACGTTTCCAGAAAGCCGTGGGAGCGCAATTGATCAGCGAAGGTGTTACCCACAAACGCAATATGATCCCCGGGCTGAACTGGCGCCTCGGCAGCATTTATTGGAGCCCCGATAATACACAGTGCCACGCCAAGCATAGCTGCCAACCGAGATGAAGAAATGTACTTTTTCATGACTACTGTTTCTTACGTGACTTCTTATACGCCCGCTCGATTTTCCAAGTGGAAATCTTATCATCAGCTTTTGGCAGGGGTTTATTGACTGCCCAACACACACTATTGAGGAGCATACGCGTGAAGGATTCCTCAGCAAAGTCACCGGGATGGCCCAGTGAAGTGTAAAATGCCTTGCCGCCCCACTCGTTTTCCCAAGCGAAAGCAACTGTCGCTGTCTCGAATTCCTTCACCTGAATTTCGCCAAAGCGCTTTTTTACCAGGCGCGCACGACCCTTGCCGCTACCAGTTATCAAGGGCAGACAACCTTTTTCCAATCGTGCCAAGTATAAGGTGCCCGGCGAAACCCATTTGGTTTTGGCCACATTAGTCATAATCGGGTGCTTGGCGTTTTCAAGGGTTACCTTGATATCCGTCGTCCCGCCCTGATGCACAATGTAGGGCGTGCCCAATGCGCGGCGACCAAAGTCATCATTCCAATCATAACGTGGATGGTCTTTTGGATATTTGAAGGCGTGATTTGCCGTTCGTAAACCGATCACTGGCTTGCCAGATTTAATGTAATCTTCGATGGGTTTCCATTCCTCATCAGGCAACTTCAAAAAACGCGTGAAGAAAATCGCCACATCAGCATCATTCAATGCCTTGATTCCCGGCAGCACATTCTCAGTCTTTTTCTCCGGATTGCCCTGTCCCATAACCACCGTGGTTCGAAATCCAAATCGTTCGAGCTCTTTCGCAAAAACCGGCATCGTCAGCTCCGGGGAATAATGCAAGGTACCCACAACCAGTACGGCGTGCGGTTTATTTTCTTCAGCTTTGACTAAACCTCCGAGAAAAACCAAAAGGCTGACGAATAGAAGGGAATTAAAAGTTTTCAAAAGAGTTTATTATGCAATCAGTTCTTTAATCACCTGACCGCCAAATTGACTGAGTTGTTTGTAACGGCCCCCATGAAAGTAGGTCAACTTATTGTCATCAAGTCCAAGTAGATGTAGCAAGGTCACGTGCAGGTCTCGGATGGGATGAACCACTTCGGCGGCTTCGGCCCCAATCTCATCTGTTGCCCCAACGATCGCCCCTTTTTTGACTCCGCCTCCGGCCATTAACATGGTCATGGCATCCACATTATGCCCCCGCCCGAGTGCGTAGACACCGCCGCGACGGTTGTTGTCCGGTGTGCGGCCGAATTCACCGGTCCACACGACCAACGTGTCCTCAAGCATCCCTCTTCCTTTGAGATCCTTGATAAGTGCGGTCATCGGTTTGTCCACACTCTTGATCCGCGAAGAATGGCCGCGTTCCAGATAATCGTGACTGTCCCAGCCGCCGGAAAAAATCTGCACGAAGCGCACGCCTTTCTCGACGAGGCGACGGGCCATGAGGCATTGGCGGCCGAATGCCGCTGTTTCTTTTTGATTCATGCCGTAAGCTTCGCGGATGTGCTCGGGCTCGCTCTTGAGATCGATGACGCCAGGCACTTCCATCTGCATGCGGTAAGCCAGTTCGTAGCTCTCCATGCGCGCGGCAAGGTCGGCGTGTTCCGGATGTTTTTTTGCGTGGCGTTGATTGAGAAAAGCCAGTTCATCAAGTGCCTTGCGTTGATGCTCACGCGTTTTGTATTT
Organism: Verrucomicrobiota bacterium; assembly: GCA_015660155.1. Classification (GTDB taxonomy): domain Bacteria; phylum Verrucomicrobiota; class Verrucomicrobiia; order Limisphaerales; family UBA1100; genus JACNJL01. The sequence goes on along the minus strand of DQLO01000169.1, from coordinate 3,045 downwards.
GGGCGCCTGCAGATCAAGAATCGGGGAACCGCTTGGACGTAGGCGTGTGCCCTGATAATGCGCAGGCAAAAAGCCGTTGCTCCAATTGCGTGAACCGCCCTGCGGCATGGCCAACTCGGTCATCACCACGTAGCCGGGAAGATTTTGGTTCTCTGTGCCGAGCCCGTAATTGATCCACGAACCCAAGGCCGGATCGCCCCCCAGCCGACTGCCGGTGTTCATATGGAAAAGCGCCTCAGGATGGTTCAGAGACTCGGCCTGACACCCGCGGTAGTTGCAAAGCTCATCGGCCACCTTCGGCAAATGCACCCACTGATCGCTCATGTCCAACCCCGACTGGCCGACCTTGCGCGACTTGAACGGACTGCCAACATAAAAACGATATCCATTGGCGAGCCCAGCCGTGCGCTTGGATTCTAGTTTGTGCCTCGCATTCAACTTCGGCTTCGGATCAAACGTATCCACCTGACTCGGTCCGCCCTCCATAAAAAGCATGATCACCGCTTTGGCCTTGGGCGCGTGCATTGGTTTTTTGGGTGACAATGGCCCTGCGGCTTCTTTGGCCAACAGGTTGGTCATCGCCAACGCCCCCAATGATGAACCGAGCCCATAAAGGAAATCGCGGCGATGCAGGGAGGCTATGTTCAGTGAGAGAGGTGCGTTCATATCAGTACACGTAAATGAATTCGTTGGAGTTGAAAAGCAACAGGCACAAGTCGGCCAGTGCGCGGGTGTTCGCGCTCACATCAGCGGGTTTTTTGTCCGGCACATAGTTTTCAAAAACGGGTAAAATTTCCTCGTACTCAAAGGGCTGGCCTGTGAGTTCCTCGACGAGCGAGCGCCTTATGCGAGTGGGATATTTTAATGGCTCAGGCTGATGTTTCGCGTGGTAGGCGCGCATCTTAAGAACATACTGCTTGAGACGCTCCCACTCCACCTTGTCCGGCACTCGCCCGAAAGCCAGTTGCACAGCGCGCTTCACCTGAAGATGCAACGTGTCCTTCTCTTTCTCCACGCGCAGGGCCAAGGCAATGGAGCGGTCGCTCATTACGTCGCTATTCAAAAGCGTAAATGCCTGCGGCGTGACAGCAGCCGCATCGCGTTCCTCGCAAGAGCTGTTGGGATTGGGTTGATTAAATAATTCAAGGAAGGGGTCGGCTTGGCCACGAACGCGATAGGCGTAAATTGTACGACGATTGCGCTCGGACGGCGTTCGCGAAGGCTGATATGCCGGCGCGATGGAGAACTGAATCATTCGCGGCTGCAGAGCGACCTCCATATTGATCTCCGGCATCACGGGCAAGCCGCCCACGGCGGGGTTCAATTCACCGGTGGCTTTTAACAGGCTGTCGCGTAATTCCTCGGCGGTGAGGCGGTGCGGTGTATGGTAGGCAAAAAGATCATTGTCCGGATCCTCGGTTTGTAGTTTCTTCAACCGCGGATGCCGGCCGGATTGCCGATAGGTTTGCGAAAGCATAATCATTCGGTGCAGTCGCTTGAATTTCCAACCGTGTTCCACGAAATCCGCCGCCAACCAGTCGAGCAGTTCCGGATGCGTCGGCTTGGCACCCTTGGCCCCGAAGTTGTTCGGGTTGCCGGCGATGGGTTTTCCAAAATGATGCTGCCACACACGGTTTACGATTGAGCGCGCGGTGCGCGGGTTTTTCGGATGTGCAATCCATTTGGCCAGAGCCAACCGGCGGCCCTGCAGCTTGTCGGAAATCACATACGGATCATCACCCGCGGTGGATACCGGAATGCCCGTGGCACTCAACACGCCCGGACCCACTTTCAGGCCCGGCGCCTGCAACGAGCCCCCCATGTAAATGTGACTATCCGGCTGCCAGTTGCGATTGCCCTTGGCCTTTTGGCGTAGTTTCCGAGCATTCAAAAAACCCGGATCCGGTCCGTTGTAAACGCCCTGCACCATCGGCTGAAAACGCTCCATCCGGCGCTCCCAAATTCGGGAATCCTGCTCGCGCACCTTCAGACGACCTTGCTCCATTTGATCGAGCCCCACATGGCGTGGCGGCTTCTTTTCATCCGCCAAACTCTTTCGTTTCTCAAGTGGGACATAATCCAAGCCGGCTTTCTTGAACCATTCTTTGGCAGCCGCTTCGCGCTTACCGGTCAGTTCCTTCGTTTTTTCTCTCGCAAAATTCAAGAGGCCTTGCACATGTTTTTTTTGCTCCGTAAATCGGCCTCGGTTTTCTTTCTTCAAGAACGTCGCGGGCCGTTCAGCCATCTGCGTCCCGGCAAAAGCTGCGTACATTCGGTAATAGTCGCGCGTGGGCAAGGGATCGAACTTGTGGTCGTGACATTTAAAACACTGCATTGTGGTGCTGAGAAAAGTCTGGCCAACGGAGTTCACGACGTCATCGAGAAAAATCTGGCGCGCTTCCGGCACCTTCACCATCGCCGGATCCCACGGCCCCATGCGCAGGAAACTTGTGGCCACGAGCAGTGCTGAATCACGCTTGCCTTCCGGCTGTTGATCCCACAACTCGTCGCCCGCGATTTGCTCAACGATAAACTCATCGTACGGCTTGTCCTCATTGAAGGCGCGGATGACATAATCACGATAGCGCCAGGCATTGGAACGCTCGTAGTCATTCGAATAACCACCCGTGTCGGCATAGCGCGCCACGTCCAGCCAATGCTGGCCCCAGCGCTCGCCGTAATGCGGGCTGGCCAAGAGCTTGTCGATGAGCCCGCTCCATGCCTTGTCCGGATCCTTGTCCCACGCGAGCCGGAATTGATAAATCTCATTTGGCGTGGGCGGCAGGCCGGTGAGATCGTAGTAGGCACGCTTTACCAACGTACGGAAATCCGTGAGCGGCGCGGGCTTGAATCCAGCGGCGTTGAGTTTACGCCCAATGAAGGCATCCACGGGATTGGCCGCGCCTTTCGGCATCGCCGGTTTTTTCACCGGCTGAAACGCCCAGAGATCCTCATCCTTGTAGCGGCGATAGGTCCATTCCTCGGAGAGCCCGCCGCTGGTCTTCACGAGCACTCCCTCATCTGTGCGCACCTTTGCCCGTTCCT
>DQLO01000128.1 GCA_015660155.1 Verrucomicrobiota bacterium | reverse complement strand
TTTTTGCCATTGAAGAGCGGCTTGAAATTTTCGGCGGCGGTGACGACATCGGCACACGCCAATACCCCAATGAAAATTAAGAAACGGGATTTCATAAAAATTGCGGGTGCTTCACTATTTTCCGGCTTTGGAAAACTCCGGCGTGTAGAGCGGCAAATAGCGGTAGTACACTTCCAAAGAAAGCGCCGCCAACGCGGTGGTGACCACTCGGCCGGCGGCCTTGGAGTTTTTGCCCTCGGGTTCCCAGCAGCCACGGTTGTTCCCACGCTGGACTTGTTTACGCAGCAGGATCGGTTTCAGTTTGTTATTCCAATTTTGCCAATCCTGACCTTGAGCCTGGCGCATCGCCAGACTGCCATAGTACCAATAATAATAATCCACTCTATTTTTGCTCGGCAATTGTTTTTGAATGAGGTTGAGGCACTGCTCCATTTTGGGGGTCGTCACGCCCGCACCGAGCATTTGCTCGCAAAACAATCCCTCGGCAATCATCGCCGAAGAGGACGGCCAGCCGGGGCGATATTGGAATCCCTTATCTTTAACGCCAACCCCATCGAGAAATTTTCGGGCCTTCGCGAAAGAAGCCTCGGGCACTTTCATCCCACCCAATCGCGCGCTTTTCAGGGCCATCATTTGCCAGCCGCTGACCGAGAGATCGCCCTTTTCGCTTGGATCCTCGCGGTGCGGTTTGTATCGCCAACCGCCGGTCTGCGGGTTTTGCGCCTTGAGGGTGAAGGCGAGGACGCGCTCGGCCGGGGCGCGCAGCCGCTCGTCTTTGGTGAGGTTGTACGCTTCCAAAATAGCAATCGCGGCGATCCCGTGGTCGTACATATTTCCGCGATAACGAAGATCACCATTTTTCTCGACGCTCAACATCCAGTCGATGGCGCGTGCGAGGGTTTGTTGATAGGGACCGGGCTCGGTGTGTTTGGCGCCCCATCCCAGAAAAGCCAGCATCGCCGCGCCAGTGGCGGCGGTGGTGTGGCCGGAGCGATGGTTCCAGCGGCCGTCTTTGCTTTGATTGCGTTTCAACCATTCCAGAGCCAGCGCGACGGCGGCTTCGGTTTCCGGGCCACCGCCCTGTCGTTTCACGAAGTCGGCTCGCAGTTTGGGGCTGAGGCGCAGTTCATAAGGATTTGCCAATGGCGGCAGTTCCGACAATTCTTCACTGGGATTATTCGCCACCAAAGCCGCTTCGGGTTTCGGCTGCACTTTTTCAAACGTGGCAATGGATTGGGGCGTCCGGGTGATGGTCGGGGAAAATGAACCACGGCCGCCCGGGTTACCGGTCAATGCCACGTTCACAGGCGCGGCGGAAGGTTGGGATTCGTTAGGGCGGCTCGCATAAGCCCGCAACGGATGGCGGCGCGCGCCAGCGAAATAAACCGGTTGTGATACCGAACTCGCCCGGGCTTGCGCCATCACTTGATCCGTGTTGGTCGGGCCTCCGCCCAAGGTCAAGCCACCGCCGGATGCCGCTGCGGGTGCCGTGCCCGAAGTGTGGCCTTCAATGCCGGAAGATGCGGGGCGAGTCATCACCAATCGCGAACTCCCCCGTGAACCGGAAATTGACGGTGCAAAAGCCCGGCTGCTCCCCGTGCCGGAAATGCCGGCCACTTGATGCATCCCCCGCGCCGAGCCCGCGGCGGCTCCCCGGCCGTAGGTGCCGGATGGCCCGCTCCTTGCGGAACCGCGCGCGCCGGTGGCGGCCCCGGCCATTGATTGCCCGGAGGCATTGGCCATTCCCCGCCCAGCTTCCGCGCGCGCGCCACTATTATTAATACCACCGAACGCGGAGCCGATTCCTGAAACGCCCGACACTCCCGATGCCGATGGCGAAAATGAAGCGCGCGCGCCCGAGCCGGAAATTGATGCGGCGGAATTGGACGCCTGCGCCGAGCCGGTGCCTTGGCCAGCAGTTTGGCTCGGGCTGTTCCGCGCCGTGCCGCGCGAACCCATCGCGGCTTGGGCCATCGATTGCCCGGATGCACCGGTCATGCTTCGGCCGGCCTCCGAACGCGCGCCGTTGCTCGCCACGCCGGAGGTGGAAGCGCTGGCTCCGGAAACGGATGGCGAAAATGAACGGCTCGTGCCCGAACCGGAAACCGATGAGGCGGAATTGGAAGCCTGCGCCGAACCGGTGCTCTGCCCGGCGGCTTGGCTCGGGCTGTTTCGCGCCGTGCCGCGTGAGCCGGTGGCCGCCTGGGCCAATGATTGCGAGGAGGCACTGGCCATATCCCAACCGGATTCCGCGCGGGCTTGACTACTGCGCACGCTCGCGGATGAGGCGCGGCTGGAGGAAACTTGCGGAGAAAATGAGCTGCTGGAATTCGCGGCGCTCACGGTGCCGGAAGTATTCGCGCTTGCAGCGGAAGCACTGGAGGCTGAGCTGGAAGCGCTTGGGGCGCTGCGGGCCGAGCTGCTGCCGCCGGTGGCGGATTGAGCCATCGATTGCGCGGAAGCCTGAGCCATCGATTGACCGGGCGCAGCTTGGGCGCTTCTTTGGGTCATCACGGTGGAGGTGGCCGCGCGCGGGCTGGAGGGCGACAAGGCGCTGCTCGCGCCAGCGGCACTCACTGAAGTGGGCGAAGCCGAGCTGTTGGCGGAAGCGGATTGCGCGGTCGTGGATGAAGGCGCGCTGCGGGCGGCGTTCATTCCAGTTGCGGATTGCGCCATCGATTGCGCGGATGCTGCGCTCATCGTTTGGCTGGACTCAGCCCTTGGCTGGCCGGACTTCACTGTGGAGTTTGCCGCTTGAGAAACAGACGGCGCCAACGCGCTGCTCGCACCGGAGGCTGCGGGCGAATTAGGTGCAGCCGCGCTTTGGGCGGCGGCGGATTGGGTGGCGGAACTTTGCGGGGTGCTGCGGGCGGCGCTCATTGTTGAGGGGGATGGAGCCGCCGATTGCCCGGAAGCTTGGGTCATCGTTTGGCTGTTTTCCGCGCGGGCTTGGCCGCTCTTCACCGAGGAATTGGGCGTGGAAACGGAGGGGGAAAAGGAACTGCCCGAACCGGCCGCGCTGGCGGTGGCGGACGATTGGGCCCCGCTGGCGGAGGCGGATTGCGATGCCGCACTCTCGGGGTTGCTCCGCGCGGCATTCATATTGGCGGAGGATTGGGCGGCGGCTTGCGAGGCGGATGCGGCGGCCATCGGCGTCTCGAGAATGGAGTCGCGGATTTCCTCGCTCATTTCCTGCACGGCGGAATCTTCGCCATTGAGGGAAATGGTCAACTGCTGTTCGCTGCGGCCGGCCTTGCGTTTGCCTTCGATGAGCCAGTTTTTTTCGTAAATGTACCAGCCGGTGAACAGCACGGAAATGAGCAGAACGAGTACGCCGAACAAAATGTGCCGCCGCCTGATGCCGAGCCGGTCGGCAAAAGATTCAAAACTCCACACGAAGAGTTCCAAAATTCCTCTGAATCGGATTTTCATAAGCGGTGTTGAGTCGTTAAATTTCTGTTATTCGATGGAGCTGGTATCCCAAGCGATATTTACGGAGGGGAACCCCGCTTGACTGGCCGCGGCCAGAGCGGCGGTGGTTTGCCCATGAAAGGCTTTGGCGTCCCCGCGAATCACAACCCGCTGCTCGGGCTTTTCCTTGAACCGATCAATCAACATCACCCGAAGGTGATCCAAATCCACTGTATCTCCCTGCACACGATAAGTGCCGTCCTGGAGGACGTTGATGTAAAACGGCCGCTCTTTGTTCGTTAAGGACGAACCGCCGTGGCGCGGCAACTGGACTTGTTCTTCCTTCTCCTCTTTCTCAAAAGTGGAGGTGACCAAAAAGAAAATAATCAGCGTGAACAGAATGTCGATCAACGGAGCGACATCGATCCGCGATTCTGATTCTTCCTGTGGCGCGATTAATTTCATGTCACATTTATGTCCCCAAGGGATCCGTATCCGCAGTTGATTCTTCAAGACCCGAATCTGATTGCGAGCCTTCTTTGGCTTCCTGTTCCGGTTCATTGCCTCCTCCCCCAGAGGGATGGAATTTTTCCAAGAAAGCCGCCGCTTGTCGATTCAATTTTTCGCCAATTTCGTCCACCCGATGGTTGAGCCATTGGTAAATAAACAGAAAGGGAATGGCAATCGTCAGCCCGGCCGCGGTGGTGACAAGGGCCTCGTAAATGCCCTTGGACAGAATCTCCACTTTATCGCCCGTCGCGCCGAGGCTTTGGAACGAAGCGATCATTCCGTACACCGTGCCCATCAAGCCCAGCAAAGGTGCCACAGTCACCACGCTTTGCAGGGGTTTCAGCCCTCGCTTAAGCCGGCTCAACTGCATTGCGCCTTCGCGCGTCAGAGCCTCTTCCATCGCCTCTTTGCCTTCATAAAGCCGCGCCAGCGCCGCCTCGCACATTTTTGGAAAAGCCGCCTGGGCGCGTTGGCTGATGTCGGTTTCCACCTCGCTTTTCAAATCATCGAAGGGCATCACGTGCGGATTCAAATGCGCCAAAAGCGCCTGATCCCGCTTCTCGTTATTCGATAAAATAATGACGTACACCTGCACCCCCGCCTTGAAGAAACCGTAGAGGGCCAGAATCCCCAGCGGCCACATCATCAGCCCGCCGTTTTTGATCAACTCCCACAGAGTTTTCCTTTCCATCGTCACCTGCTCGGGTTGATTTTCGACGATCGTGCTTTTAATGGTTCCCCCGCCCGCCGGGTCGTTGGTTTGTTGGGCAGAAAGTTCGGGCAGCGCGAACAGCAAAACTGCGGCGCACGCGCCGATGAGTAGGGACGATTTAAAGGTTTCCATTGGAATCATTTGCAAAACTAATTGAGCCGCTTCAGCGCGGATTTTGCCGCAGTAGCGGCCGGGGTGTCGGGGTAGCTTTTCACCAAACGCTGGAATTGCCGGCGCGCGCCATCCCGATCATCCTTCCGCAAAAAAGACTGCGCCATTTCGTAGGCCGCCTTGGATTGCCAGGCGGGAAAGGCGTACAGTGCCTCCACCTTGGAAAACTCAATGATCGCCTTGTCAAAAACCTTCTGCTCAAGATAACATTCGCCGAGCAGGAATTGCGCGCGGGCACCCACGTCATCCGGAATCCCATCTGACACCGCTCTCTCCAGAGACTTGATCGCGTCCGGATATTTTTCCTGATTCTGCATCGCCCAACCCAGCCCTTGGTAAGCCGTACGAATCAAAATGTGTTTCGGGTTGGCCTTAATGAATTGCTCGTACGCTTTTTGGGACGCTGGCCATTGCTCGAGTCTAGCCTCGGTTTCCCCAATCCGGAGCAGCGCCTGTTGCTGGAAACGCGCCAGCTCCTGCAATCGACCCGGACTGGCCTTCGCGGGAGCCTTGGCGTTCAACGCCGATTTGTAATTCTTGAGCGCGGCACGGTTCTCTTTATCTCTGGCATCTCCCTTTTTCAAAATCGCCACCAACCGCCGCGCTTCGCCCGCTTGCCAGGCGGCATCGACCGCCAAGCCCACTGGCGGGCCCTTTAGCATTTCTTCAAATGCCTCAGCGGAATCGGCGTAGTGTTTTCGTGAAAACTGCACGATGCCCAACTTATAGAAAGTCTTCTGGCGCAACACCCCGTTGGGTTTTTTGTCCAACAACGATGTGAGCCGATTCACCGCAGCGATCCCGCCGTTTTGACCGCCCTGTTCGAATTCCAATTCCGCAAGTTCAAAGGCCACATCATTCGCCATTGGATGGTTCGCGTATTGCTCCAAAAATTCCTTGTAGAACGGAATCGCCTCGGCGTCCTTGCCGCCAAAGCGTTTGCTTCGGCCGGATTGATATAATGCCCGATGATGCAAAGGCGAATCTTCTGACACCTTTTTATAACTCCTGATGGCATCGCCCCACTTTTTCAGTTCCATTTGCGCCTGCCCAAGATTGAAAGCGGCCTCGTACAACATTTTGTGATCTGAATAATTGGCGACGAATCCGGCCAAAGTTTTCTCCGCATCACCAAAACGGCCTCGCTCATATTCGGCGATCCCCTGATACAATTTGGCGAGCGGAATGAGGCGATGCCCCGGCGCTGATTTTTTCAAGCGGGCACTCAACTGGCCAAATCGTTTGGCGGCGCCGGCGGGATTTCGGTTGTCCAAATCCGTCCACGCCAAAAAGTAATCCGCATCGGCGCGAAGCGGATGGCGCGCTGGAATTTTATTGAGCGGCCCCTGAGCTTTTTCAAACCGTCCGGCGTTAAAATGAATGATGCCCAGCTTCAAGCGCGCACTGGGCAGCGTCGGGCTTCTCGGGCATTTCCGTTCCAGCAATTCATACGCCGCGATGGCTTTGTCAAAATCCGGCCGATTGAGAATCGTGAACGCCATCCCCGCATTGTGCAGCGCTACATCGGCGTTTAATGCCGATTCGTTTCCCTTGGCAAATTCCATATAAAACTTTGCTGATTTATCCCAATGCTCGAGGCGATGATGGCTGTCGGCCACCAAAAAAATCAATTGGCTCAGCGCGGGATCTTTGTTGCCGAGGATCGGCTCCAAGGAATCCAACGCGGCTTTCCATTGCTCTTGCGAATGCTGCAGCTTGCCCGCGTAGAACCGCGCGGTATTGGCCAGCCGGTGTCTGGGGTTGGCCTTAGCAAACGCATTGAAGCGATCGACCGCCCCGATTAAGTGATCGTCCTTTCCGGCATAATAACTCTGGAAATAGCAGAGGCCCTCGTTGAAGGCGGCATCCGGCTGCTTTTCATTGTTTATGAATTTGACCGTGAAGGATTTAAAATCCTTGGCCGCGCCCATATAATCCTTGAGTTGATTCAAGCGAACCAAGCCCAGGCTAAACAAGGCGCTCGAAGCATCGTTGCCTTCCTGCTCCGCGCCGGATGCATAGGCCTCGGCGGCGGCCTTGAAATTTCCCGTCCTCTCGAACGCCTCGCCCGTGAACACCCGCACGCGTTGTTCCGCGCTGGTTTTTTGAATCAACGCCTCAAATGCGGCCGCTTTTTTGAGAACTGATTTCCAGTCGTTCTGAAAATAAGTCGCCTCCATCAGGCCAAGGAACACATCCGCAGCAATTTTTTTCCGCGCCGCGTCCTTGGTTTTGCCCAGCCACTTCTTTACATTCTGTTCATCCCAAGACCGGCTGATAATCCCGGACTTGGAAAAACCCAACGCGTTCAAGCTGGTTTCAAATGCCTCCTCCGCATCTTCAAAATCAGCGGGCACTTTCTTCATCAGCGCCTGTCCCAACAATAAATTAACCGCCACCGGATTAGGCCGGCTTCGAGCGCGACTGTTCGCGGCCGCTTTCAATTCCCGCGCGGCCGAGGCGTAGTCTTTCAAATTAAAATGGCAAAGCCCCAATCCGTGATGCGCGTGGCTCGCCATCTCGTGTTTGGGGAATTTTTTGAAATATTCGCGATACCCCTTTGCCGCCTGTTCCCACAGTTGCAATTTCACCAATTGCGCCGCCCCTTCATAGGCGGCTTCGGCCTCCCTGTTTTGGGCGGCGAGTGGCGAGGGGTTGAGCGCCAACATCAGGGCCAAAACTAGGCAATTTAATGAGGGATACTTTGCGTGAGGATTTGTTGAGGAAGTTTTAATTCCGATTTTCATTCCGATTTTCTTTTCGATTTGAGGGTTATACAAATTATGGATTCAGTTTTTCCTCCGCTCGCTTTGCAGCAGCGGAGTCGGGGAATTGGGCGACAAGCTCTTTTAATTTTTCTGCGGACTCTTCCGCCTCACCCTTGCCTTCCAACGCCAAAGCCTGTCCGAAAAATCCATCGGCCTGCCATTCCTCGAATAACTTAAACGCTTCCAGCTTCGCGTACTCGGCAATGGCTTCGTCGAATTTTTTCTGGGCCAGATAAATTTCGCCGCGAAGGAATTGCGCCTCCGCGCCCACTTCGTCGCGTTCCCCGCCCCGCACCGCGCTCGATAGCGACCGAAGCGCGTCGGCGTCTTCGCCCTGCTCAATCTGCACCCGCCCCAAACCCAACCGGACTTTGCGGGTCAACTCGTGCCGCGGATTTTTGGTGAGGAAAGTTTGAAATGCTTCGCCTGCCTTTTCCCAATCCTTCAACCGGCTGTGACAATGGGCGAGGCGAAATTGAGCCAGCGCCAAACGCCGGCGATCGGTGTCCGTCTCGATCAACTTCTCCAAGCGACCGATGGCGTCTTTGTATTTCGCGGCTTCATATTCCAGCTCGGCCAATTCCAGCTTGGCGTTGGCGGCTTCGGGGCTCTCGGAGTGATTGGAAATCAAGCCATCATATTGTTCCCGGGCATTCGCCGCGCGGCCCGCCTTACGTTCGCACCATGCGGATTGGTACAGGGCTTTGGTTCGCCACTCGGAATTTTCTCCCACGGCGTGAAAACGCTTGGTGGCAGCATCCCATTTTTCCTGGGAGGCAAGCACGTTGCCGAGATGAAAACGGGCGTCATCAACCCGTTTATGTGTTGGAAAATCGCCGAGAAATTTCTCGTAGGTTTTTTGCGCGCCCTCAAATTTCTCAGCGCTGAATTGAAGGTCGCCAGTTTTCAGCCGAGCCTCGGCGGCATTCGGATCCTTGGGGAATTCATTGGCAAGTTGTTCCAGCCAAACGATCGCTTCATCTGTTTTCCCGGTTTCCGCCGAGGCGAAGCCCAGAAAATATATGGCCAACGGTTGATTGGGATCGCCCTTCTTTTGCGCGATCGGCTTCAGGGTGATTTGCACCTTGGCGTATTGCTTCGCTTCAAATTGAAGGCCCCCGGCTTTCAGCGCGGCTTGGGAATAATGGATGCTCTTCGGAAAATTTTCCGCAAGTTGTTCGTAGACGGACAGCGCGTTGTCGGTTTGTTTTTGTGCTTCCAGCGCGAAGCCGGTTTTCATCAGCGCAGTGGCCGCGTTTTGGCCCTTGGGGAAACGCGATGTAAAAAGTTGAAATGAAACCACGGCCTTATCCCACGCCTCCAACTGATAATGGCAACTGCCCACCAGAAAATCGTACTGTTGAAAAACCGTTCCGGTGCGTTTTTTATCCGCCAAGTCATCAAACGCGGTGAGCGCATCTTCCCATTTTTTGTTGAAGAAATGGCCCTCGCCAATGTGCATTCGCGCCGCGAGAGCTTGGGCGTGCACGGGGTTTGCCTTGAGGAATTGCTCAAAGGTACTCACGGCGTCCCCGTATTTTTCCAGAAAAAACTGACTTTCTCCTCTTAGAAAAACCACCGCCGCCGCCTCGGGATGCTTTGGGTAGTCCGAAAGATAATCCGCGCACAACGCCAGGCAGGCGGCATAGCGGCCGGTCCGGAATCGGGCTTGGGCACTGTGCCGCAAAATCAATTCACGTTGGCTGTGTTTCGGGTGCTCTTTCAATAACTGCTCAAACACCGTGGCGGATTCGTCAAACTGTTGGCCGCCCAAATAATTTTCCGCCAAGTCAAAAAGCAACTTGTCCATCAATGCATCGCCGCGGAATTGTTTCACCGCCGGTTCTAAAATCGCCACCGCCGCCGCATATTTTTTTTGCCGCTTGAACACCCGGCTGTGCCAAAGGGCAACCGCGGCATTCGCGCCGCGTTCCTTGGCCATTAAGGTGAAGACGAAATCTGCCTCTTTGAAATTCCGATTCTCCAAATGCGCCTGCCCGAGGCTCAAACCCGCCGCGCTGCGGAGCCGGTGTTGCTTGTATTGATCGCGGAATTTGCCAAACAACACTGCGGCTTCCCGGTAATTCTTGATTTGGAAATTCAAAAATCCTTCGCGGTAAAGCGCGTCGGCCGCGTATTCGCCCGGCACTTTGCGCGCCGCCGCGTATTCGGGAATGGCCTCTTTGATTTGCCCCAACTCGCGCAGCGATTCCGCGAGAAAAAACCGCGTCTGATGCGCAAAGGGCGCCGCGCCCACTCGCCGCTTTAGCGCGCCCAGTTCCTTCGCGGCCGATTTGAAATCCCGCAGCATAAAACTCGCGTACCCACCTTGAAACATTACCCGCTCATCCGCCTGCTGTTCCGCCGGCAACGCGGCCACCGAGGCCTTCACCGCCTTCCATTTTTTTTGCTGGAAACGAGCTTCCAACAAGCCCATCCGAAACCCATCCAGCCGCGCCTTTGGTTTTAGCTTGAGGCCCTCGAGGAATGCCGCCTCCGCGTTGGCCGGCTTCCGCAACATCAACAAACTCTGGCCCCAATAATAAAATGCCCCGGGCAAATCCGGTGCGGTTTTGCCTGCCGCCAGTTCGCCCATCAGCCCCTCCGCCGGCGCCCAATGTTTCAGCTGAACGTATGCCAGCCCCAATCCCCATTTGGAATCGGGAACGCGCGGATGTTTGGGCGCGGCCTTGAGAAATTTCAGGTGCTCCCGCACCGCCAGCGGGAAGTTTCACTTGTCATAATAATCTCTGGCCTTCAGAAAAATTTCCAGATTCGGGTCGCCCACATTTTGTGCGGAGACTGATCCGGGAGCGATCAGGGCAAGATAAAGCAAAGAAAATGGCAGCGCGAGCGCGTGCCAGCCCAACCCGCAAGTGGAGGTTCGGGGGGTAGCAATGGTCTGCATATTACAATGTCGTTCCAGTTTGTTTTTTCGGCAACCGTTTTTGTCAAAAATTTCCGTTCCCGCGTATGCGTACCAACGCGGTTAAGCCGGAAAATTCGACGTAACGGACGGTGAATCCCATCAATCCCTTTCGAGGGGAGACGCCGCATCAAACTGGTTTTTGGCCCGTAACGCACCGGAAAAATGTTGGAAGGTTATTCACAAACCGGAATGCTCGGCGGCGGGCGCGGGCAATTCGCGAACCGTCGCCGCCGCGCCATAGCCGAAACCGCTGCCGCCCAACGTGGCCAAATCCACCTCGCCCCCGCGCCGCTGATACAAGCCCGGATGCACCGCCGCCTCGGCCGCAGAGGCTGCGGGGTAGAACTGCATCGCGTTGGTTTCCACGCCCATAATCGTACCCACGTGCGCCGCCAATCGGCAATGCGGAATCTGCGCCAGCATCGGGTTGGTGAGGTCCTGCACCATCAGCCCCATCCCGTGCGCCTTCGCCCAACACGCGCTGAGCAGCGCGCCGGTTTGGGTTTTGCAGGTTTTGAGCGCCACACCCGTCCAGCCCAGCTCGCGCCCGAGCCGTACGTGCTGCCAATCGTGCGCGCTTTCATCGAGATACAACGGCTTCCGTTCGCTGACGCTGTGGGTGTCGATGGCGTGTTGTTTGAGGTCATACGGAAAAGGCTGCTCCACATATAAGAGCATCTCAAAAAATTTTGGATGTTCATCGCGCAGGTTATCCAAAATTGTGTTTACATAATCCGGCTCGGTGACGGTGCAGTTGAAATCCGCCGTCAACCAGTCCACGCCGCCGGCCACCGCGATGCCACCGATTTTCACGAGGCGCGCGTAATCCCATTCGGCGTCGGTGCCGCGCAGTTTTATTTTCAGGCACTTGAGGCCGTCGGTTTTTATCCAATCGGCGAGCAGTACGGGATGTTCATCGTCCGGCTCGCTGCCGGTCAGTTCGCTTGCATCCAGCGGATCCACTCCGCCGACAAGATGCCACGCGGGCATTTGCTTGGGCGGCTCGGCCACAAAAAAATCTTCTGGATATTTTCCCGCAAAGGAAACTCCCTCCGCCGCCGGTTCCAAAAAATCCTCCAACGACCGATTCATCCATTCGCCGTTGTACGTTTCGTAAACATCCCGCTCGTGCAAATTTCCAAACGCATCGTGCAGCGCAATATCAAAAAGTGAATTGCAAACCAACGCCGCCAGCCACGGCATCCGTTCGGCTGCGCCTTTATTGTGCGCTTCCAATAGTCCGGGAAGTTTTTGCTCAATAAAATCCTGGCCCACTTCCATCGGATGCCCGCTCGCGGTAAAGCTCGCCCACGCTTCGGCCAATTTAATGCAAAAACTTTTCATCGCCTCGTGCCGTTCCTCGTAGCCCAACGCGCTGGGCCAAACCCAAGTGACGCTGAGTGGCGTCTCGCCCCAGCCTTCGGCGGTGGTTCCGGCGGCATCGCGAACCGTTACCCGCGCGCGGGCGCAGGTGACATAGGTGACCGTCTCGCCGCCAAACTTCAGCGGCATTCGGGTGTGGACGGGTAGAAAATAAAGCGCGGCGCCAATGGCGCGAATATCAGTGGGTAAACTCATGTGAACGCGAAGGATGAAAACCGGTTGGCCGGTTATGTCGAGCTTTTCCCAGCCACCAACTCCGACTCGGCGACAATCTTGGGCCGACGCCGTTGCAGAAAAACCCCCAGCCCAATGAGCCCCGCCAAGCCTCCGACACTCAAAAACATCATCCGCCGTCGTGCCGCCATAGCCTCCGGCGACTGCGCGGCCGCCAAGGCCGCGGCGTCTTTGATGAGGATCTCCAACACGCCGAGATGCACGCGCGCCATATCGCCGGCGCGCAGTTGGCCGCCGGGGCTGTTGCCGATGAAGCCTTCGTTGCGATAGGCGATGCCCAGCGCTTTCTCCACAAACTCACGCGCCTCCGTCAGCTTGCCTTCGGCCTGTCGATGGACGCCTATATAATAGTTGGCAAAAAATTCGCGCTTGGCGCGTTCCGCCGCATCGGGCGTGCCCTGCTCCACCGCCAGCCACACATCGGCCTCGGTGACTTTGCCCATATAAAATTCATAGAGCGTCTCCATCGGCACGCGTTTGTCCTCGCTCAATTTTACTTCTATCATTGCGCCGCGCGCTTTGTCCAATCCATCCAAACGCGCCGTGCACATAAAATGCCACAACGCCACTTCGACGTCTTTGGTGTTCGCCGTCCAGTGCCACTCGAATTGATTGCGCCCTTCATTGAACTGGCCTTGCAGCGCATACGCTACGCAGATTTGCCAATGCAGCGCCTCCTTCTCGGGCTTGAGGCTGAGAAACATATTCCAATCGGCCACCGCGTCGTCAAGCCGGCCGGCCTTGAAATGGCTGCAGCCGCGCAGTTGGTAAACATCCGCGAAAGTAGGGTCGTACGAAATGGCGATGGAATAATCCTTCACCGCGCGTTCATCGAGGCTGAAGATATCGAGCAGTTGCGCGCGCTTGATGTAGGCAAAACGATTGGTCACATCCACGCCCACCGCGCGATCCACCAATTCGAGCACCGCGTTGGTGTTGCCCGCTTGCAGGGCGTCGATGGCTTGCAGGAAAAATTCCTCCTGTTCCACTTTCGGAAACGCCACCGGCTTCTGATCGCGCTGGCCATTTTGCCGCGCTTGAAATTGCTGCGCCGCCACGCCAATCGAAAGGCACAACACCGCTGCACAAATTAATTTGGAATAACCTCCTCTCACCGCTGAGAATCTAGGCAGATAACCCCACCCCGCCAAGGCCAAGCTATTCACAACGGTGAATACTTTCCGCTATTTTTCAGCTTTCACTTTGGGCTTGGGAATAGGAATTTTATTCAACTCCGCGTGCACCCGCGCCACGTCGCCCATATAACCGTGGTTATCCGCCACCGCTGCGGCGAGGCCGATGTATTGGTCGCGCAGTTTCTTTTCCCCCGTGGCCTCGTACCAAAGCCCAAGATAAAGATGCGCGTAAAACAACTGCCGTTCCAAGCGCGCGCCCTTCACCCCGCCCGCGCGTGCTTTGGCTAAAACTTTTGCCGGCGTGCTCTTGCCGCCAAAGAGCGCCAGCACTTCCATCATCGGCACGCGACCATCGCCGACAATCGGAATCAACTTTGCCTTCGCCTCTTTAATTCCCTTCGCCCGCGCAAGGCACAGGAAATGCCACACCGCATTTTCCACATCATTCCGGTTCACCGTTTGGTGCCGCTCGAATTGCTCGTAGCCTTTCTTGAATTCGTTCGCGTAATAATACGAAATGCCGCGCTGCCAATGATGGGGATCTTGTCGCGGATACGCTTTAATAAACACATCAAAATCCGCAATCGATTCCTTGATTTTTCCCAGCTTAAAATACGCCTCGCCGCGTTCCTGATGTGTGTCAGCAACGCGATCTTTTTCCGGCTTCAACGCCAGCACCTTTGTGTACGCCGCCGCGGCCTTGGCGTGTTGGCGCAGCTTGCTGTGCAGTTGCCCCTTAAAATAATGCAGCTTCGGATTCTTCGGCTCCGCCTCCACTGCCTTCGCCGCTAGCTTCAGCGCCTCGTCCGTTTTCCCTTCCCCAAACGCCTTCGCCGCCGCCTCCACAAACTTCAGTGCCGGCCCGTCTTTATCCGCCGCTTGCGCCCAATTAAAATTCAAGCTCATCATCAACGCCAAAAAAATCCAAATTCTCATCCGCCGAATCCTAACCACTCGCCCGCCTTCCGCAACTACAAACCCTTCCACCAATCCTGAACATCCTGCACATCTGTGTTCATTCCCATAAACCCCGTGACAAACCGCCCCCAACAGCGTACCCCTTCGCGCCATGTTAGCGGCTTTGTTGTGTACTGTGTTTTTTTCCGCCTCGGCCGTTTCGGCGCGGAAAACCACCGAGCACATTGGCGGCACCGAGGC